>JAUHZW010000088.1 GCA_030425745.1 Actinomycetes bacterium | reverse complement strand
ACGCACCTCGCGCAGAGGGCGGAACCCCAGCGGGGTTCCGCCCTCTGTCGTTGCGCCGCAGTGCGTCCTACAGTCGCCCGCTCACCGGCTCGAGGTCGTACATCTCGAACGTCTCGATGATCTCGGACATGTCCTCGCCCTCGCCGTGGTCGGTCTGTCCCTCCGGGGTGGCGAGGTAGTCGTACAGGTCGCTCTTCTTCTCGAACGTGGCCCAGACGACGACGGTGTTGCGCTCGCGGTCTACGGAGGTCTGTCGCGCGATCATGCCGGGCACCTTGCCCTCCATGAGTTCGCTGGGGCGCCGCGCCAGGGCGACGAGATCGTCCAGTCGGCCGGGCTTGGCGGTCGAGACGCTGGTGAAGGTGTAGCCGGGGGTTGCCATGGTGATTCTCCTGTCAGGTGATGATGCGGTCGATGAGGTCGTGGGTGCGCTCGCGGGTCTCG
Source organism: Actinomycetes bacterium (assembly GCA_030425745.1). Lineage (GTDB taxonomy): Bacteria > Actinomycetota > Actinomycetes > S36-B12 > S36-B12 > UBA10649. Next base: position 7,665 of record JAUHZW010000088.1, on the reverse strand, counting down.
TCGGTCGCGGCCGAGACGAGGCCGAGAATGAGTGCGGCATCGTCGGTCGGGGTGCCGTCGTAGGTGGTCTCGCCGCGCAGTGAGGTGAGGATGTCGGCCACCAGCTGCTCGGTCCGTCGCTGATGGGCACGCACGGCATCACGCGCTCCCGGGGGCAGCGCGGCCAGCAGTTCGTCGGCCGTCATGCCCCCGTGTGTTGTCGCGTCGATCAGCACGTCGACAGTCAGGTGGAGCTGTGTGCGGGGATCGGGGTCGGTGAGGATCATGGCCCGGAACTGCTGGTCCATAGCGGGGAAGTCCTCGACAGAGGCCTCGAGCACGTGGTCCAGATCCGGGAAATACCGGTACAGCGTCTGGCGTGACATGCCGGCGCGGTCGGCGAGCGCCGACATCGTCAGTGCTGCGCTTCCCGACTCCATGAGCAGTTCGAGTGCTGTCCGGGCGATGAGGCGCCGCTGATCGTCCTTGAACGAGGACCGGATATCGGCCCAGGTGTGACTATCTGTCTTGGACATGTTACAGAGTGTAACAGCTGATAGCGGGTGAAGGGTCACCTTCAGGTCGACCACTCGCCGCGGCCGGGATTGGCCATACCTACACATGTTAATGTGTAGGTATGGCATTGACTCATCGCCTCCAGCTGCTGCTCGACGAGGAGCAGTACCAGCGCCTGCTCACCCGATCCGAGGTCGAAGGACGATCCATGGGGGCACTCGTCCGCGAGGCCATCGACCTGATCTGGGTGGACGACGATCACCGCAAGCGGGCCGCGGCCGACATCCTCATGCGCGCCCCCACCATGCCGGTCCCGGATCCGGATGACCTGCGCCGTGAACTGGACGAAGCGCATACCGGGCGCTTTGCATGATCCTCGTCGACACAACAGTCCTCGTCTACGGCGTCGGCGCTGACCACCCCCTCCGGGATCCGGCGCGGGCCTTCATCACGGCCTTCCGTGACGGAACACTCCACGGCGTCACGACTGTCGAGGTGATTCAGGAGTTCGCGCACGTGCGTGCTCGTCGTCGAGATCGCGACGATGCGGCGGCTCTGGCCGGTGCGTATGCCGACCTGCTCTCGCCCCTGCAGTCCCCGTCGGGCGAGTCGCTCAAGGTCGGCCTCGACCTCTGGAAGGCCGTTCCGACCCTGGGATCGTTCGACTCCGTGCTCGCGGCGCTTGCCCTGACCTCGGATTTGCCGCTCGTGTCCGCAGATCGCGCATTCGGCGACGTTCCGGGCCTGCGCTGGTGGGATCTCGCAGCCGGACCGGACCGAACCCCCTGACCGGCTCCCCGCGACGCGCGACCGGGTCACTGGCAGGCTGTGCCCATGGTGATCGGCAAGGACCTCCTCGACGGACCCCCTCCCACTCTGCTGCCGGAGGACCCGGCCGCCGCTGAACTCGAGGCCGGTGTTGAACCGGACCTCGTCGTCCGCGACCACCCGACGAGCTCGCTCGCGTGGGCCGTGCTCTCGGACAAAGCCTGGGCCGACGGCCGCGTGGTCGAGTCGTACGCCTTCGCGCGCGTCGGATACCACCGTGGTCTGGACTCGCTGCGCCGCAACGGATGGAAGGGCCATGGCCCGGTGCCGTGGGGGCACGAGCCGAATCAGGGCTTCCTGCGATGCCTGCGTTCCCTCGCCCGTGCAGCCGCTGCCATCGGGGAGACCGACGAGGTCGACCGCATCGGCGTCTTCCTGGACGACTGCGACCCGTCCATCCCCCGCGACTAGTGGGCGCGCTCGTCGTCGGTGGCGGCATCAGCGGTATCGCGTGCGCCAGTGCGCTGAGTGCCGCGGGGGTGGAGGTCACGGTCAAGGATCGGGGCCGCCGCATCGGCGGGCGGATGGCCTCGCGCACACTGCGCGATTCCGCAACACCCTTCGACGGCCGTCCCGTCGACATCGGGGCGTCCTACTTCACGGCGCGTGACCCGGAGTTCGTCGCGGTTGTCGATGCACTCGTCGAACGCGATGTCGTCCGCCCATGGACCACCTCTTTCCATGTCGCCGGCCCCGGCGGCATCGAGGGCGTGACCACCGGCCCCATGCGCTACGCGGCACCGCGGGGCCTGCGCAGCGTCGTCGAGGCGCTGGTCGAGGAGTCGGTGGCCGTGGAGTCCGAGGCCATCGTGGACAACGTGACCGTGGCTGGTGGGCAACCGCTCATCGACGGGGTCGCTCACGATGCCGCAGCCCTGTGCATGCCAGTGCCGCAGGCACGGCGGGTGCACGCGGATGTTCCCGACAGTCCCATCACCTGGGAGCCGGTCATCGCCGTGACCTGTGTGTTCGATGAGCGCTCATGGCTGGAGTTCGACGGCGTCTTCGTGAACGACGATCCAGTCCTCACCTGGATCGCTGATGACGGGCGCCGCCGCGGTGACGACGCCCCCGTTCTGGTCGCGCACGTGCATCCGGTTCTGTCCGCCGGACACCTGACAGATCCCTCGGGCGTCATCCCGGAGGCGCTGGCCACCCTGCGGCGCGTGCTCGGCACCGATGCCCTGCCGATCTGGGTCGATGCGCACCGGTGGACCTACGCCAAGCCGCTGGCCGCCCACCCCGAGCCCTTCTGGATGCACTCCGAGGGCCCGATCGGGGTCGCGGGTGACCTGTGGGCCGACGGCCCGAGGGTCGAAGCGGCCTGGCTGTCGGGACATGCCCTCGGGCGGGCTCTGGGGGCGGCCGTGGGAGAGCAAACCCCACCGGAGCGGTAGCATTTCCGCCCGTGCCTGCAATCGTGCTCGTCGGCGCCCAATGGGGGGACGAAGGCAAGGGAAAGGCGACCGACCTGCTGGGTGGTCGCGTGGACTATGTCGTTCGCTACCAAGGTGGGAACAACGCCGGCCATACCGTCGTCATCGGTGACCGCAAGTTCGCCCTTCACCTGCTCCCGTCGGGGATCCTGACGCCCAGCGTCGTGCCCGTCATCGGCAATGGCGTCGTCGTCGATCCTGCTGTGCTCCTCGAGGAGATGCGCGGCCTCAACGAGCAGGGCATCGACACCTCGAACCTGGTCATCAGTGCTGATGCCCACCTCATCACGCCCTACCACGTGACTCTGGACAAGGTGGGGGAGCGCTTCCTCGGCAAGTCCAAGATCGGCACCACCGGCCGCGGCATCGGGCCGACCTACAGCGACAAGATCGCGCGGCTCGGCATTCGCGTGCAGGATCTGTTCGATCCGTCGATCCTTCGCCAGAAGGTCGAGGGAGCACTGGACCAGAAGAACCAGATCCTGGTCAAGGTCTACAACCGTCGCGCGCTCGACGTCGACGCCATCGCCGATCAACTGCTCGAGTACGCCGACGTGCTGCGGCCCTACGTGGCCGACACCGCGCTGCTGCTCAACAACGCCCTCGATGATGACAAGGTCGTGCTGCTCGAGGGCGGTCAGGGAACGCTGCTCGACGTCGACCACGGCACCTACCCGTTCGTCACCTCGAGCAACCCGACGTCCGGCGGCGCCTGCACCGGCAGTGGCATCGGACCGACCCGCATCTCCAGCGTGGTCGGCATCCTGAAGGCCTACACCACCCGCGTGGGCGCCGGCCCGTTCCCGACCGAGCTGTTCGACGAGGACGGCGAGGCGCTGCGGCGCATCGGCGGCGAGATGGGTGTGACCACCGGTCGCGCCCGTCGCTGCGGCTGGTTCGACGCCCCGATCGCCCGGTACGCGAGCCGCATCAACGGCCTGACGGACATCTTCCTGACCAAGCTCGATGTGCTGACCGGCTGGGAGCAGATCCCGGTGTGTGTCGCGTACGACGTAGACGGCACCCGGGTCGACGAGATCCCCATGACCCAGACCGACTTCCACCACGCGAAGCCGATCTATGAACTGCTGCCGGGCTGGTCAGAGGACATCTCCGGCGCGAAGGAGCTGTCGGATCTGCCGGCCAATGCCCGCGCCTACGTGGACTTCCTGCAGGACGTCTCCGGTGCTCGGATCAGTGCGATCGGTGTCGGCCAGGACCGCGACGCGACGATCGCGATCCACGACCTCATTCACTGATCGCCCGCAACCACCCGGGCATCGGAGTTGCCGCTACGCGTTGGCGTTCCAGGCGGACCAGGCACTCGCCACCATCTCGCGCAGGTCGCGGGTGGCTCGCCAGCCGAGTTCGGACTCGATGCGGTCGGTGGACGCCCAGGTCGCCGGGGGATCCCCGGCACGACGGCCCACAACCTCGGCATCGACGTCGCGTCCGACCACGTCGCTCACCATGTCCATGACCTCGCGCACCGAGTAGCCGTGACCGGTGCCGACGTTGAACGTGTCCGTCCGCACCGCGGTCTCGGTGCGTGCGGCGGCCTCGACGTGGGCGCGGGCCAGATCCGAGACATGGATGTAGTCGCGGATGCAGGTGCCGTCGGGGGTCGGGTAGTCGTCGCCGAAGATCTGCGGACGCCTCCCCTGCTCCAGCGCGCGGAAGACCATGGGCACCAGGTTGTTCACGCTGCTGTCTCCCAGCGCATCAGACCCGGCCCCGGCGACGTTGAAGTAGCGCAGCATCGACCATGACAGGTTCCACGCCACGCCGCAGTCACGGGCCATCCACTCGCCGATGACCTTGGTCTCGCCGTACGGGGACTCGGGCAGCAGAGGAGCGTCCTCACTCACCGGGTTCGTCTGCGGGGTGCCGTAGACCGCGGCGGACGAGGAGTAGACAAGACGCGTCACACCCGTGCCCTCCATCGCCTCCAGGAGATGCAGCAGGCCGTCGACGTTCTCGCGGTAGTAGTACAGCGGCACATCGACGGACTCGCCCGCGGCCTTCTTCGCGGCCAGATGCACGACGCCGTCGATCGCGTGCGTGCGGAAGGTGTGAGCCAGCGCTGCAGCGTCGTGCACATCGCCCTCGACCACGGTGACGCCGTCGGGAACGCGGCGCATGAGACCGGAGGAGAAGTCGTCGTAGATGACGACATCACGCCCGCTGGCCAGGAACTCCTGCACCACATGCGAGCCGATGTAGCCCGCTCCGCCGGTGACCAGCCAGGTCGTCATGCGAACGTCTCCCCGGTCAGGCGCTCGTAGGCCTCGACATACTTCGCGCGCGTGCGCTCGACGATCTCGTCGGGCAGCGGCGGCGGTGGATCACCGGAGTCCTTGCTCCATCCTGACTCCGGAGAGGTGAGCCAGTCGCGGACGAACTGCTTGTCGAACGACGGCTGTGCTCCGCCCGGCTGCCAGGTCGAGGCCTCCCAGTAGCGCGAGGAGTCGGGGGTGAGCACCTCATCGGCCAGCACGATGCGTCCGGCGTTCTTGCCGGACTTCGCGAAGCCGAACTCGAATTTGGTGTCGGCCAGGATCAGACCGCGCTCCCGCGCCAGCTCGAGGGCCCGGGTGTAGATGTCCAGGGACATCCGCTTGAGCTCCTGCGCCTCCTCCTGGCCGATCATGATGATGACCTCGTCGTACGTGATGTTCTCGTCGTGGTCGCCGATCGCGGCCTTGGTGGCCGGGGTGAAGATCGGCTTCGGCAGTTCCGAGCCGTCCTTCAGACCGGGGGGCAGCCCGTTGCCGCAGATGCGTCGGGTGGCCTGATAGTCCGCCCAGCCGGAGCCGGCGAGGTAGCCGCGCACCACGCACTCGACGGGCAGCATGTCGAGCTGCTCGCAGACCATGGCGCGGCCGGCCACGGCCTTCGGGATCTTTCCGCTCGCAAGGTGGTTGGGCACGACGCCCTGCAACTGGTCGAACCACCACAGGGACAGCGACGTGAGGATGCGGCCCTTGTCCGGGATGGTGGTCGGCAGCACCCAGTCATAGGCCGAGATGCGGTCGCTGGCGACGAACAGCAGCTTGTCGTCCGGCGTGCGGTAGAGGTCGCGCACCTTGCCGGAGTACACATGCTCGTACTCCACCGGAAGGCCGTAGTCGGTGGCGGGCACAGTCGTCACAGGATGTCTCCCGGCGAGTAGGCAGCAGCGTCGGGGTAGCGCTCGGCGACCACCTGCACGCGATCGGCGATGGCACGCACCTGACTGGCCGCGGCACCCGTGAACGCGAGCGGCTCGGCGATCAGCGCATCGAGCTCGTCGCGCGACAGCTGCAGACGCTCATCGGCCGCGAGCCGGGCGAGGAGGTCGTTGTCGGTCAGGCCGTCCTCGCGCATTGCCAGAGCCACCGCGACCGCATGCTCCTTGATGGCCTCGTGCGCGGTCTCGCGCCCGACACCCTTGCGCACCGATGCCATCAGCACCTTGGTGGTGGACAGGAAGGGCAGGTAGCGCTCGAGTTCCCGGTCGATGACGGCCGGGAAGGCACCGAAGTCGTCGAGCACGGTCAGGAAGGTCTCGAAGAGTCCGTCGATCGCGAAGAAGGCGTCGGGCAGTGCCACGCGGCGCACCACGGAGCAGTAGACGTCGCCTTCGTTCCACTGTGACCCAGCGAGGTCGGCGACCATCGTCAGGTATCCGCGCAGCAGCACCGCGAATCCGTTGACGCGCTCGCACGAGCGGGAGTTCATCTTGTGCGGCATGGCCGACGAGCCGACCTGACCCGGGCGGAAGCCCTCGGTGACGAGGTCATGGCCGGCCATGAGGCGCACGGTCGTGGCAAGGCTGGAGGGTCCGGCAGCCACCTGCGACAGTGCGGAGACCACGTCGAGGTCGAGGGAGCGCGGGTAGACCTGCCCGACGCTGTCGAGGACGTTGGTGAAGCCGAGGTGCGCGGCGACGGCGCCCTCCAACTCGGCGAGACGCTCCTCGCTGCCCATGAGATCGAGCATGTCCTGCGCCGTGCCGACCGGGCCCTTGATGCCGCGCAGCGGGTACCGCTCGATCAACTCCTCGAGTCGGCCGAACGCGACGAGCAGTTCATCCGCCGCCGACGCGAAGCGCTTGCCCAGCGTGGTGGTCTGCGCCGCCACGTTGTGTGAGCGACCCGTCAGCGCGGTGTCGGAGTAGGCGACCGCCAGGCCGGAGAGGCGATCGAGAGCGGCGACGCAGCGATCGCGCACGATGCGCAGGGAGTCGCGGACCTGCAGCTGCTCGACGTTCTCGGTGAGGTCACGGGACGTCATGCCCACGTGCACGTACTCGTGGCCGGCGAGCGCGTTGAACTCCTCAATGCGTGCCTTGACATCGTGCTTGGTGACGCGCTCGCGCGCAGCGATCGAGGCGAGGTCGACCTGATCGATCACGCGCCGGTAGTCGTCGAGCGCCGCGGCGGGAATGTCGAGGCCGAGCTCGACCTGGGCGGCCGCGACCGCGAGCCAGAGCTGACGCTCGAGGACGATCTTGGCCTCGGGGGACCACACACCGGTCATGGCGGCCGAGGCGTAGCGCCCGGCGAGGACGTTGGGGATGGAGGAGCTCACCGACTCATCCTTCCATCGGGTCGTCGGCGGCCCGCTCGGCGATGTCGCGGCGGTGGTGCGAGCCCTCGAGCCGGATGAGGTCCACGGCTGCGTAGGCCCGCTCTCGTGCCTGCGCGAGTGACTCACCGTGGGCCGTCACTGACAGGACGCGACCTCCCGCCGAGGCGATCTCGCCGTCGTCGGTGACCGACGTGCCGGCATGGAAGACATCGACGCCCACGTGCTCGGCAGCCTCCGCGAGACCATCGATGACATCGCCCGTGCGCGGCGAGGCCGGGTAGCCCTCCGAGGCGATGACGACGGTCACCGCGTAGCCCGGCTCCCACACCAGCGG
>JAUHZW010000087.1 GCA_030425745.1 Actinomycetes bacterium | reverse complement strand
CGAGCACGCCCACTCCACGGCCGGCCATGTCTGCGGCCGCGCGCACATGCGAGTAGACGGACTCGTGGTCGGCGTACTTTCCGTGCGAGAGGTTCAGCCGCGCCACATCCATCCCGGCCTCGACGAGGCCGGTGATCGCCTCCAGCGAACTGGTGGCAGGACCGAGGGTGGCAACGATCTTGGCGCGACGCATGGCTGTAACCCTATCCGCAAACGCTTGCAGGCCAGAGGACGTGCCGGGAACGGTGAGTGACGCGGCGCATCACACCAGGAGAGGACGTGCCGAGGCCGGAATCGGCGACGGCAGGTTGGTGCTGCCCATGAGGAAATCATCGACGCTGGCCGCGGCGGCACGCCCCTCGGCGATGGCCCAGACGATCAGCGACTGTCCGCGCCCGGCGTCACCGGCGACGAACACCCCGGGGACGTCCGTCGTGTAGTCGTCGTTGCGGGCGATGTTGCCCCGATCGGTGAGGGGCAGGCCGAACTGCTCCGACAGCCCACTCGCCTCCGGACCGGTGAAGCCCATGGCGAGGAACACGTAGTCCGCAGGGATCTCCCGGGTCGAGCCGGGCACCGGACGGAATCCGCCCTCGTGCGCCTCCACCTCGACCAGGCGCAGGGCCCGCACGTTCCCGGCGTCGTCGCCGAGGAACTCCTCGGTGGACACGGCGAACATGCGATCGCCGCCCTCCTCGTGAGCGCTGGAGACCCGATAGGTCATCGGATACGTCGGCCACGGCTGGGAGTCGGGGCGCGCCTGCGGCGGAGTCGGCATGATCTCCAGCTGGGTGATCGACGCAGCACCCTGACGGTGCGCGGTGCCGAGACAGTCGGCCCCGGTGTCGCCGCCGCCGATGATGACGACGTGCTTGCCGGAGACGTCGATCGGCGAGGCATCGAGGTCGCCCTCCTGCACCCGGTTGGCCAGGGGCAAGTACTCCATGGCCTGGTAGATGCCGGAGAGCTCGCGGCCCGGGACGGGCAGGTCACGCCAGATCGTGGCGCCGACGGCGAGGACCACCGCGTCATAGCGCTGGCGGAGATCCTCGCCGGTGAGATCGATGCCGACCTCGACACCGGGCCGGAACTTCACTCCCTCGGCCTCCATCTGCGTGAGGCGACGGTCCAGGTGACGCTTCTCCATCTTGAACTCGGGGATCCCGTAGCGCAGCAGACCACCGATGCGGTCGGCCCGTTCGAAGACCGCCACGGTGTGACCCGCCCGCGCCAGCTGCTGCGCGGCAGCGAGTCCGGCCGGCCCCGAGCCCACGACGGCCACCGTGCGGCCGGTGAGGCGATCCGGCGGCTGCGGAGTGACCCAGCCCTCATCCCACGCCCGGTCGATGATGGAGACCTCGACCTGCTTGATCGTGACGGGGTCCTGATTGATGCCCAGGACGCAGGCGGCCTCGCACGGTGCCGGACACAGTCGCCCGGTGAACTCCGGGAAGTTGTTGGTCGCATGCAGCCGCTCGATGGCGTCCTGCCAGTCGTGGCTCCAGACGAGGTCGTTCCACTCCGGGATCAGGTTGCCCAGCGGGCATCCGTTGTGGCAGAACGGGATGCCGCAGTCCATGCACCGGCCGGCCTGCTTCTCCAGACGCTCGGCATCGAACTCGTCGTACACCTCACGCCAGTCCTGGATGCGGACGTCGACGGGTCGACGGGTGGGCAGCTCGCGCTGCGTGGACAGGAAGCCCTTCGGATCAGCCATTGAGTCCTCCCATGATCGCGATCATCGGATCCATGCCCTTCTCCTCCGCCTCGGCCTTCAGCCGCAGCACCCGCTTGTAGTCGCGCGGCATCACCGTCGTGAACCGACGTGCCGAGGCCGGCCAGTCGTCGAGCAGCTGCTGAGCCACGACCGACTCGGTCTCCTCGGCGTGGTCGCGCAGGAAACCGTGCAGTCGGTCGAAGTCCTCGGTCGAGAGCGGATCGAGATCGACCATCTCGCGGTTCACCCGCTCGGGGTCGAGGTCGAGCACGTAGGCGATACCGCCCGACATGCCCGCCCCCAGATTGCGACCCGTGGGGCCGAGGATGATCGCGTAGCCGCCGGTCATGTACTCGAGGGCGTGGTCACCGACCCCCTCGACGACCGCCGTCACACCGGAGTTGCGGACGCAGAAGCGCTCGCCGACCCGACCGCGCAGGAAGATCTCGCCGCTGGTCGCGCCGTAGGCGATGACGTTCCCCGCGATGATGTTGTCCTCGGCGATGAGGGTCGCCTCACGATGCGGCCGCACGACGATGCGGCCACCCGAGAGGCCCTTGCCCACGTAGTCGTTGGCGTCGCCCTCGAGCCTCAGCGTCACACCCGCCGGCACGAACGCGCCGAAGGACTGACCCGCTGACCCGATGAGCGTGAGATCGATGGTCCCGGGCGGCAGTCCTGCTCCGCCGTGGTGCCGGGTCACCTCCGCGCCGAGCATGGTGCCGACCGTGCGATTGACGTTGCGGACCTCGATCTGGCCACGTACGGGCTCACCGTGCCGGATGGCCGGCTCGCACATCTCGATCAACTGGACGTCCAGGGCCTTGTCGAGCCCGTGATCCTGAAGCGTCGTCTGGTGGCGCGCCATGCCCTCCTCGACCTGGGGCATATGGAGGATCGGCGACAGATCCATGCCCGACGCCTTCCAGTGGTCGACGGCACGCTCGACATCGAGCAGCTCGACCTGGCCGATGGCCTCGTCGAGCGTTCGGAAGCCCAGCGAGGCCAGGAGCTCACGCACCTCCTCCGCGATGTACTCGAAGAAGGTCTCGACGAACTCCGGCTTGCCGGTGAAGCGATCGCGCAGCACCGGGTTCTGGGTGGCGATGCCGACCGGGCAGGTGTCCAGATGACACACACGCATCATCACGCAGCCGCTGACGACGAGCGGAGCGGTCGCGAAGCCGAACTCCTCAGCACCGAGCAGCGCGGCGATGACGACATCTCGGCCGGTCTTGAGCTGCCCGTCGGTCTGGACGACCACGCGATCGCGCAGGCCGTTCAGCAGCAGGGTCTGCTGGGTCTCGGCAAGGCCCAGCTCCCACGGACCACCCGCATGCTTGAGGGACGTGAGCGGCGACGCACCCGTGCCGCCGTCGTGCCCGGAGATGAGGATGACATCCGCGTGCGCCTTCGCCACGCCGGCCGCGACCGTGCCGACGCCGACCTCGGACACCAGCTTCACGTGGATGCGTGCGGTGTTGTTGGCGTTCTTGAGGTCGTGGATCAGCTGGGCGAGATCCTCGATCGAGTAGATGTCGTGGTGCGGCGGCGGCGAGATCAGGCCGACGCCCGGGGTGGAGTGCCGGGTCTTGGCGATCCACGGGTAGACCTTGTGGCCGGGCAGCTGGCCGCCCTCGCCGGGCTTGGCGCCCTGAGCCATCTTGATCTGGATGTCGTCGCTGTTCACGAGGTACTCGCTGGTGACGCCGAATCGACCCGACGCGACCTGCTTGATCGACGAACGCTTGGAGTCGCCGTTCGGCAGCGGCTGGAACCGCTCGGGATCCTCGCCGCCCTCACCGGTGTTCGACTTCGCTCCGAGCCGGTTCATCGCGATGGCGAGGGTCTCGTGGGCCTCCGGCGAGATAGAGCCGTAGGACATGGCGCCGGTGGAGAACCGCTTGACGATCTCGGAGATCGGCTCGACCTCATCGATGCTGATGGGCTCGCGCACTCCCTGCTTGAACCGGAAGAGGCCACGCAGGGTCATGAGCCGCTCGGACTGGTCGTCGACGGCCTGCGAGTACTGCCGGAAGATATCGAAGCGCTTGTTGCGCGTCGCGTGCTGGAGGCGGAACACCGTCTCGGGATCGAACAGGTGCGGCTCACCCTCACGGCGCCACTGGTACTCACCGCCCACATTGAGCGTGCGGTGGGCGGGGGCGATTCCCGAGGGCGGGTAGGCCACTCGATGCCGGCGTGCCACCTCCTCGGCGATGACGTCGATGCCGACGCCGCCCAGCTTGGAAGCGGTGCCGGTGAAGTAGGCATCGACGAGTTCCTGGGACAGACCGACGGCCTCGAAGATCTGCGCGCCGCGGTAGGACGCCACGGTGGAGACGCCCATCTTGGACATCACCTTCAGCAGGCCCTTGCCGAGTGCCTTGACGACGTTCCGCATCGCCTTCTCCGGGGCGACATCGCCGAGCACACCCCGCCGGGCGAGATCCTCGGTGGTCTCCAGCGCCAGATAGGGATTGACCGCTGCTGCGCCGTAACCCACCAGGAGGGCCACATGGTGCACCTCACGGACATCACCGGCCTCGACCAGCAGGCCCACCATCGTCCGGGTCTTCGTCTGGACCAGGTGATGGTGGACGGCAGCGGTCAGGAGCAGGGACGGGATCGGCGCCCGCTGGGAGTCGCTGTCACGGTCGGACAGGACGATGAAGCGCTTGCCCTGACGGATGACGGCATCGACCTCGTTGAAGATCTCCTGCAGGCGTCGCTCGAGGGCCGCTCCCCCGCCCGCGACGTTGTACAGGCCGGAGATGCGCACACCGGCGAAGCTCGAGAATTGGCCGTCCTGATTGATGTGCAGGACCTTGCTGAGCTCGTCGTTGTCGATGACCGGGAAGGGCAGGACCACCTGGTGGCAGTGTCCCGGTGACGGCTCCAGCAGATTGCCCTCCGGGCCGATGATGCTGGACAGCGAGGTGACGATCTCCTCGCGGATCGCATCGAGCGGCGGGTTGGTCACCTGCGCGAAGAGCTGGGCGAAGTAGTCGAACAGCATGCGCGGACGATCCGACAGCACCGCGATCGGGGTGTCGGTGCCCATCGAGCCGATCGCCTCGGCACCGCTGCGGGCCATCGGCTCGAGGAGGACGCGCAGTTCCTCCTCGGTGTAGCCGAAGGTCTGCTGGCGCCGCGCGACGGACTCCGACGTGTGCACGATGTGCTCGCGCTCGGGCAGGGATTCCAGATGGATCAGTCCGGCATCGAGCCACTCCTGGTAGGGGTGCTCAGCCGCGAGCTGCGCCTTGATCTCCTGATCCTCGATGATGCGCCCCGCCTCGGTGTCGACGAGGAACATGTGACCGGGCTGGAGCCGACCCTTGCGCACGACCGACGCCGGGTCGATGTCGAGGACACCGGCCTCCGAGCCGAGGACCACGAGTCCGTCATCGGTGACCCAGAAGCGTCCCGGACGCAGGCCGTTGCGGTCGAGCACGGCGCCGATCTGCGTGCCGTCGGTGAAGCACACGTTGGCCGGGCCGTCCCACGGCTCCATGAAGTTCGCGTGGTACTCGTAGAACGCCCGTCGCGCCGGATCCATCGAGGGGTTGTTCTCCCACGCCTCGGGAATCATCATCAGGACGGCATGCGGGAGTTCGCGCCCGGACAGGTGCAGCAGCTCCAGGACCTCGTCGAACGAGGCGGAGTCGCTGCCGCCCGGCGTGCAGATCGGGAACAGGCGGGTGATGTCGCCGGGGATGACGTCGCTGGTCAGCATCGCCTCGCGCGCAGTCATCCAGTTGCGGTTGCCCTTGACGGTGTTGATCTCTCCGTTGTGCGAGATGAACCGATACGGGTGCGCCAGCGGCCAGGACGGGAACGTGTTGGTCGAGAAGCGGGAGTGCACCAGCGCGAGCGCTGACTCCATCCGAGGGTCGGAGAGCTCGGGGTAGAAGGGCTCGAGCTGGCCGGTGGTGAGCATCCCCTTGTAGACGATGGTCCGCGAGGACAGCGACGCGAAGTACACGCCGAGCTCGCGCTCGATGCGCTTGCGCAGGGCGAAGGCTCGTCGATCGAGCTCCAGGCCAGCGAGCTCGCCGAACTCCGCCGCCACGAAGAGGTATTCGAACGCGGGCATGGTGCCCCGCGCCGTGGCTCCGACGTCGGTGGGATCGGTCGGGCAGTGGCGCCACCCCAGGACCCGCAGGCCCTCCTGCTGAGCGAGCTCCGCGACGGTGTCGCGCACCCGGGCCGCCTCGGCGGGGTCGAGGGGCATGAAACCGATGCCGGCGGCGAACCCGCCCGGATCGGGGAGGTCGAACTCGACGACATCACGCAGGTAGCGATCGGGAACCTGCAGGAGGATCCCTGCACCGTCGCCGCTGTCGGGCTCGGCACCCGAGGCGCCGCGGTGCTCGAGGTTGCGCAGTGCGGTGAGCGCCTTGTCGACGATGTCGTGGGAGGGCACCCCGGTGAGCGTGGCGACGAAGGCCACACCGCAGGCGTCGTGCTCGTTCAGGCCGTCGTACAGGCCCTGCGTCGCGGGCTGCGCGGAGGAGGTGAACATGGGCGTCCTCATTCGTCGTCCGGTGGTACTCATGGGAGCAGGCCCAGCCCACAGCGACGAGACACTGGCCGGGGCAGACGGCACTGCATACCGGGACGACGTTGGCCCGATACGGCAGATGCTACCCGACGGAGGGCGGTCCGGCGGTCGCTGAGTCCCCTTCAGCGGCCCGTCCCGGGCGAGTGAGGGATTCCTCACGTCCCGGCCGCATGCGCGCCGACACGATCAGGTACCCGAGAGCTGCGAGGCCCACCAGCAGCGAGGTCCAGATGTTCAGGCGCAGCCCGAGGATCGTGTTGGCGGAATCGATGCGCAGCGCCTCGATCCAGATGCGCCCCGCGGTGTAGAGCAGCACGTAGAGGGCGAAGACCCGGCCATGCCCCAACCGGAAGCGACGATCGGCCCAGACGAGCACGATCGCCATGCCCACGAGCCACAGCGACTCGTACAGGAAGGTCGGATGGAAGGTCGGGAACTGCTCATAGCCGGCTGGGCGGTAGCGCTCCGCGATCTCCAGCCCCCACGGCAGATCCGTCGGTGCGCCGAAGAGCTCGGAGTTGAACCAGTTGCCCCACCTGCCGATGGCCTGGGCGAGCGCGATTCCCGGCGCGATGGCATCCGCCACCGGCGGCAGCAGCACGCCGGAGCGACGCGCGCCGATCCAGGCACCGAGGGCGCCGAGGGCCACTGCTCCCCAGATGCCCAGTCCGCCGTCCCAGATCCGCAGGGCCCCGGCGATCCCTGAACCGCCCGGCCCGAAGTACAGCTGGTTGTCGCTGACCACGTGGTAGAGCCGGCCGCCGACGATCCCGAAGGGCACTGCCCACACGGCGATGTCCGTGATGGTCCCGGGACGTCCGCCCCGTGCCACGTAGCGACGCCCACCCCACCAGACGGCGACGACGATGCCCGCGATGATGAGCAGGGCGTAGGCCCGCAGGGGGATCGGGCCGAGGTTCCAGACTCCGACCTCGGGGCTGGGGATCGAGGTCAGGACGGCCAGTGCCGGCTGATTCACTCGGCTGTGGCCTCATCGCCGGCGGCAGCACCGCCGTTGGCGATGAACTCGCGCAGTGCCGCATCGTCCGCGAGGATCGGATTCTCGATCACGACACCGTCGAGAGTCGCGTAGGGGGTGCCGCCTGCCCCGGAGTTGGAGAACGTGACACCCGCATTGGTGGCCCAGTCCAGGTAGGTCCCCTCGGCGACACAGGTCTGGAAGGCCTCGAGGTCAGCCCCCTCGATGCCGGCGTCGCCCGCGACGACGGCCAGCTGCTCATCGGTGTAGCCGTCGCCCTCGACCTCGGGGTGGTTGGCGAACAGCGCGTCGTGGAACTCCACGACCTTGCCCTGATCGATGGCGCAGCCCCACGCGGCAACCGCGCGCGAGGAGGAGTTGGCCACGGCGGGGTCGCCGCCGTCATTGACCCGATCGAGGAAGGTCGCCGGACGCCAGATCAGCTGGACCTCGCCCTCCTCCGCCAGTGCCGCGATGCCTGCGCCGTTGGCCTGCTCGACGGCCGCACACGCCGGGCACTGGAAGTCCTCCCAGACCTCGAGCACGGGAGCATCAGCCGCAGCGGTGCCGTAGGGGACGCCGAAGGGATGGCTCGAATCCGCCGCCAGGACCCCGTTGGGGATGGCCGCATCCTCGATGATCTCGGTCGGGGTGACGGTCTGCGAGGAGTCCGAGGACCCGCGGGCGATCACGGCGACGGCGATGATGCCCACGACGACCACCACGACGGTCACGGCTCCGATGATGCGCACGAGCCGCTCGCGCCTGCGCTCATCGGCCTGAGCCGCATTGCGTGCCGCTGCCGCGCGGTCACGCCGCTTGCTGCCGGACTCACTCATCGATGTGTCTCCTCGTCGTCATCAGCGCCTCGGATGTCCCAGGGCACCGTCATGCTCGGTACACCGTAAACCGCTCGTGGATCTAGGACGCGCGGACCCCGGCCGCGAGTTCCTGCGCCAGGTCGCGAACCGCGGCGACCGCAGCCGAGTGATCGGGCGCCTGCAGGATCCGCTTCACGAAGGCCGAGCCCACGATCACCCCGTCGGCGTAGCGGGCGACCTCGGCTGCCTGCTCACCCGTGGAGATCCCGATGCCGACGCCGATGGGCAGGTCGGTGAGCGCCCGGCATCGTCGCACGAGATCGGGAGCC
>JAUHZW010000086.1 GCA_030425745.1 Actinomycetes bacterium | reverse complement strand
GACGAACTGCACGGTCGCCGGCAGGATGCGCTCGGAGCCGAAGATGCCGGCCAGCACCTCCAGGCGCGGATCGGGCACGCCCACCACCCCGGTGTTCGGCTCGATCGTCGCGAACGGGTAGTTCGCCGCCAGCACGTCGTTCTTGGTCAGCGCATTGAACAGGGTCGACTTGCCGACGTTCGGCAGACCGACGATTCCGATGGTGAGGGCCACGACACTCTTTCCTCGTCAGGGATGACGCCCGGAGCCAGACGCCTTGAGTACGGTACTCAGGTGACTTCCGAGCAGGACCCTCGCGGGCAGGATGCCGCGCCGGGCAGCGCCTCTCCGGGTGTGGATCCGGTGTACGACGCCCTGTTCCGGCCCGCGGATCCCGCTGAGCCGGCGAGCCCGGCCGCTCCCCCCGCCCAGGCACCGGCCCCCGAGCCGGAGCAGCCGGCCGCACCGGGCACCCCCGGCGCCGACACCGGGCGGCTCTTCCGCAGCCAGGGGGTCGAGGGCCACAGCGAGGCCGTCCTGGCTCTGGACTCGGGCCGGTTCTCCCGCCTGCGCACTCTCGAGCGCGACACCGGTGCCGCTCCGGCCGTCGTCACGACAGCTGCTGTGGCCGAGACATCGGAGCCGTCCTACGAGCCCACTCCCGAGGACGCCGCCGTGGCGTCCCTGCTGGCTCCTCCGCCGGCTGACGTCTACGCCCCGCCGGGAGATGCCTTGCCCGCTGCCGACTCACGCCGATCAAGCCGTCGAAGCCGCGGGGCCCGAGCCGCTGGCTCCGCAGGGCTCCGCGCCGGCGGTGTCTACCTGATCGTCATCGGCGTCACGGTGATCATCGGATTCGCGAACGCCCTGCTCGGCGGAGGCACCCTCGGGTGGCCCACCGGCGTGGCCCTGCTCGCCAGCTCGGTCTATGCCTCACTGACCGTGCGCCGGGAGGACGACTACAGCGCCTTCCTCACCCCGCCGCTCGCGTTCGCTGCCGCAGCGCTCACGGCCGGGCAGCTGTTCCTCGGCAGCAATGAGAGCGGGCTGCTCAACCGGCTCGTCGTCGCCTTCTTCTCCTTGGCCGACAACTGGGTATGGATCATCGGCAGCACGCTGATCGCGCTGATCATCGTGCTGGTGCGGCGCCGCCGAGGCTGAGCCGCCGCTCGGATCACTGGGCCTGAGCAGCGGCCTTCAGGTCGCGGCGCAGCTCCGGCGGGAGGGCGAACATCAGGGTCTCGTCGGCCGTGAAGACCTCCTCGACCGTGCGGAACCCCGCGTCGCGCAGAGCCGCGAGCACATCGTCGACCAGGATCTCCGGCACCGAGGCCCCGCTCGTGACTCCGACCGTCTCTGCGCCCTCGAGCCACTCAGGCTGCAGTTCCTCCGCATAGTCGACGCGGTACGCGGCCGTGGCTCCGGCCTCGAGCGCCACCTCGACCAACCGCACGGAGTTCGACGAGTTGCCGGAGCCGACGACGATCACGACATCACACTGCGGGGCGATGACCTTGACCGCCGCCTGACGGTTCTGGGTGGCGTAGCAGATGTCGTCGCTGGGCGGGCTGACCATCTGCGGGAAACGCTCCTGCAGCACACCGACCGTTTCGAGGGTCTCATCGACCGACAGCGTCGTCTGCGACAGCCACACGAGTTTGTCATCGGCCGAGAGATCGACCTCTGCCGCGGCGGCAGGGTCCTCCACGAGGGTCATGGCGTCGGGAGCCTCGCCCATGGTGCCGACGACCTCCTCGTGACCCTCGTGGCCGACGAGGACGATCCGATAGCCCTCGCCGGCGAATCGCCGCGCCTCGGAGTGGACCTTGGTGACGAGCGGACAGGTGGCATCGATGGTGCGCAGATTGCGCTCCGCGGCCTCCTCGTGGACCGACGGCGCCACCCCGTGCGCCGAGAAGATGACGAGGCTGCCCTCGGGGACGTCCTCGGTCTCCTCGACGAAGATCGCACCACGCTTCTCCAGCGAGGAGACGACGTACTTGTTGTGGACGATCTCCTTGCGCACGTAGACCGGCGCGCCGTAGAGGTCGAGTGCCTTCTCGACGGTCTCGACGGCGCGATCGACCCCGGCGCAGTAGCCGCGGGGCGCCGCGAGGAGCACCTTCTTTCCGGATGACATGGCTCAATGCTAAGCGCTGCCACCGGGACCGGCCCGCGCTTGGTTGGATGGCCCCATGACGCGGCCCGCCCCCGGCACCACCCGGCTCAGCCTCGGGACCGCCCAGTGGGGCTCCGCCTACGGCGCGACCAACGCCGTGGGCCGTCTCAGCGACTCGACGATCCAGGACATCGTGGCTGTGGCCGACGAGTGGGGCATCACGGACGTCGACACCGCCGCGAACTACGGCGATGCGCAGCGTCGGCTGCGCCCGTGGGCCTCGCACTTCGCCGTCACCACCAAGGTCGATGCGTCCGGGGATGTCGGCGAGCAGGTGTTCGACAGCCTCCGCGAGCTCGGCGTGGACTCGGTCGAGACCGTCCTGCTCCACTACTGGGATGAGGCCGACGACGAAGCCCGTCAACGAGCGGTCAAGGGCCTGCACCGAGCGGTCAGCACCGGCCTCGCCGCCCGCGCCGGGGTGTCGGTGTACGACGAGCCGGGGGTCGCCAGCGCGGTCGCGGCCTTCGACCGCGCCCGCCTGCCCCTCACGGCCCTGCAGGTGCCGGCGAACCTGCTCGACAGACGACTCGACGACTCAGCCCTCCTCACCGACCTGGCCCGTGCCGGCTGCGACATCACCGTGCGCAGCGCCTTCCTGCAGGGGATCCTGCTCGCGGAGTCCGGAGGCCTCTCCGACCATCCCGATGTGGCGAGGTTCCGCTCCTGGGCTCGCACCGACCGCGGCGGTTCCCTGACCGCCGCCTGCCTGGGCCATGTGCGCGCGCTGCCGTGGGCCGAGCACGTCACCATCGGCGTCACCAGCGCATCGGAGCTCAGCGAGGTGTGCGAGGCGTGGGCCGGCGCGACGGTTGCGCTCGCGCCGCCGGAGCTCGGCTCCGACGATCCGTCCCTCATCGACCCACGGAGGTGGTGACCATGGGCCTGGAGTCCAGCGCTGACGACCCCGTCCCGGTCCGGACGGTCTCGCGCTCCCTCGGCGAGTGGATCGGCAGGCTCGGGGCGATCTGGATGGAGGGCCAGATCGCGGAGTTCCGCCCGCGGAAGGGCATGCGCTTCCAGTACTTCACTCTCCGTGACACGGACGTCGAGATGTCCCTGAGCATCCGCGCCGATGCCGCGGTCCTCGGCAAGCTCGATCCGCCACTGGCCGAGGGCCAGCGGATCATCGTCCACGCGCGGCCGGACTTCTACGCCGCCCGCGGATCGCTGTCGATGCTGGCCCGGGAGATCCGCCCTGTCGGGCTCGGCACCCTGCTGGCCGAACTCGCGCGCCTTCGTGACCTGCTCACCGCCGAGGGGCTCTTCGCACCCGAGCGCAAGCGCTCGCTGCCGTTCCTTCCGCGCCGGGTCGGTCTCATCTGCGGCCGCAACAGTGCGGCCATGCAGGACGTCCTGGCCAACGCACGCGACCGGTGGCCATCGGTCGACTTCGAGGTCCGCGAGGTGCCCGTCCAGGGCCCGCAGGCGGTCAGTGCCGTCACGTCGGCCCTGACCGAACTCGACTCCCTGCCCGGTGTCGATGTCATCATCGTGACCCGCGGCGGTGGCAGCGTCGAGGACCTGCTGCCGTTCAGCAACGAGACCCTGGTGCGCGCGGCCGCCGCCTGCACGACACCGATCGTCAGCGCCATCGGCCATGAGCAGGATGCCCCGCTGCTCGACCTCGTTGCCGACCTGCGGGCCTCCACTCCCACCGACGCGGCCAAGCGGGTCGTCCCGTCCCTGACCGAGCAGGCGGCGCTGATCGACGGCCTGCATGAGCGGGCCCTGCGCGTGCTCACCCATCGGATCGACAGCGATGCCCAGACCATCGAGCACCGGCTGGCCCGGGCTCGAGGCGTGGTGCTCTCACGGCTCGATGCCGCCGCCAACGACGTCATGCACCTCGCGGCGCGCGTGCGGTCCCTGTCCCCCGCAGCGACCCTCGAGCGTGGCTACGCGATTGTGCTGACCGAGGACGGTGGCATCGTGCGCGACTCCGACTCGGTGGCAGCCGACGCCCTGCTCGACATCCGACTGGCCGAGGGTCGCATGACCGCGCGCCGCGAGGGTTAGGGTCACGGCCATGGCATCGACGCCCACCGACGCAACCCCCATCGAGCAGCTGTCCTACGAGCAGGCCCGCGATGAACTGGCAGGCATCGTCAGCACACTGGAGGCGGGCGGTCTGACCCTTGAGGACTCTCTCGCCCTGTGGGAGCGGGGAGAGGCGCTGGCCGGGCACTGCCGCACCTGGCTCGAGGCCGCGCGCACGCGGATCGCCGATGTCGAGGACGACGACTCCGACGACTGATCAGGCTCCTGACTGATGAGCCGGCGTGTCGGTCAGGACGCCGGCTGCAGCGAGGACGCGAGGGCCGCGACCTCGTCCCACTCCCCCGTGCCGGACACGACCACGGATGCCTCACCATCCGTGAGCACCAGGCTGCGACGCCCATCGGACTCCCACTCCTGCCACACCTCACCGGCGATCTCGCGAGTCGCCGTGGGAGCGCCCTGCGCCGTCTGCTCATCGAGGTAGCGGGGCGACGCGACCGCGCCGGTGCTGACCTGCGCGTACTCGTCCGTGGGGGTGACGTAGCCGATGTGCAGCACCGGGACGTCGCCGGACCGCTCGGTGGCCTGCCAGCGGGCACTCGTGGGGCGCCACTCCTCCGGCAGATTGGCCGGGGCGACGACCGGCACCTGCGACTGGGCCACGGCCAGGCCGATCGCGGGGGCGGTATCGACGACCTTGACCTCCTCGGGCAGGGGTCGCCACGCGAGGAGCACGATCACGAAGACGAGGCCGAGGACGACCGCCATCGAGCGGACCATGTCACCGACGGTCTTGCGCAGGTGGGCGTTGCGGCGCCCGGTCGGCTGGGGTGCCGGGGCCGGGCCGTCGCCCATGTCACCGGGGGATGCCATGGACACATCCTCCCCCATGTGTTCCGCAGTGGCGACCAGGGCAGGCGAGGCGGGCATCCGCGCGACTAGTGTGCTGACATGTCCGCCGAGGAGAACGTCCCCGAGGTCCCCGACCGAAATCTGGCGCTTGAACTCGTGCGCGTGACCGAGGCAGCCGCCATGGCCGCCGCCCGCTGGGTCGGTCGCGGCGACAAGAACGGTGCCGACGGCGCGGCTGTCAACGCCATGCGTCAGCTCATCGGCAGCGTCTCGATGAACGGCACCGTCGTGATCGGCGAGGGCGAGAAGGATGACGCCCCGATGCTGTTCAACGGCGAGCGCGTCGGAGACGGCACCGGCCCCGAGGTCGATGTGGCGGTCGATCCCGTCGACGGCACCACCCTCACGGCCAAGGGCATGAACAACGCGGTCGCGGTGCTCGCGGTCGCCGAGCGCGGGGCGATGTACGACCCCAGCGCCGTGTTCTACATGGACAAGCTGGTCGTGGGCCCTGAGGGCGCCGACATCATCGACATCACCGCCCCGATCGGCGTCAACCTCGCGTGGCTGGCCAAGGCCAAGGGCGAGAAGGTCGCCGACCTCACCGTCTGCATCCTCGACCGACCCCGCCACGAGCAGTTGGCGCAGGAGATCCGGGAGGCCGGTGCGCGCATCAAGTTCATCGCCGACGGCGACGTCGCCGGCGCCATCATGGCGGCGCGGGCCGGCACCGGCGTGGACCTGCTGGCCGGAATCGGCGGCACGCCGGAGGGCATCATCACCGCGGCTGCTCTGAAGTGCCTCGGTGGCACGATCCAGGGTCGCCTGATGCCGACGGACGAGGCGGAGCGCCAGCGGGCGCTGGACGCCGGGCATGACCTGGATCGGGTCCTGACGACGAACGACCTCGTCACCGGTGACAACGTGTTCTTCTGCGCCACCGGCATCACCGACGGCGAGCTCATGGAGGGTGTCCGCTACACCCCGGACGGCCCGACGACGCACTCGATCGTCATGCGCAGCAAGAGCGGCACGATCCGCGAGGTCCGCAGCGAGCACCGGCTCGCGAAGCTGTCGACGTACAGCAGCGTGGACTTCAGCAGCGCCGGCGGCGCGTAGCGCTGCGGAGCGCCCGGAGGAACAGCGCGTAGCGCTGCGGAGCGCCCGGAGGAACAGCGCGTAGCGCTGCGGAGCGAGTCCTTGGCGAGTGGCGCGTTGTTCACGCGACTCGCCGGGTGCACAGGTGGACAACGCGCCACTCAACGAAGCTTCCGGCGCCCCTTGCCGATTTCGTGACGACCCGCCATGCTGGACCATGACAACGCTTACATGCACTGGCGCCGGCGGAGGGAATAGTGATGGCCGACACCGCTGTCGCCGACGGTCGCCGGTTGCTCGCCGCCCGGCTGGCGGGTGATCCCGACCTCACCGAGATCCTCACCCGTTATGACCGCTGGGCCCCGGACCTCTGGGACGGCCTCTCGGTCGTCTACGACGCCGCCACGGTGCTCCCCCAGGTCATCGAGGTGATCGCCCGCGTCCACCTCGACCGTTCCGCATCCCTGCGGCAGCGCGACCGCGAGCGCCTCCTGCGCCCGGACTGGTTCCAGGCCGCCGATGCCATCGGCTACGTCGCCTACACCGACCTGTTCGCCGGCGACCTGCAGGGCGTTCGC
Source organism: Actinomycetes bacterium (assembly GCA_030425745.1). Taxonomy (GTDB): domain Bacteria; phylum Actinomycetota; class Actinomycetes; order S36-B12; family S36-B12; genus UBA10649. The sequence continues at coordinate 1,771 of JAUHZW010000086.1, read as the reverse complement.
TCCCACATCGACTACCTGCGCGACCTCGGCATCACCTACCTGCACCTGATGCCGCTGCTCACGCCCCGCCCAGGCGAGAACGACGGCGGATACGCGGTCATGGACTACCGCTCCGTGCGCGCAGACCTCGGCACGATGGACGACCTCAGCGCCCTCGCGTCGGACCTCCACGCCGCCGGCATCTCGCTGACCCTCGACCTCGTGCTGAACCACGTGGCCCGCGAGCACGAGTGGGCGATGAAAGCCCGAGGCGGCGATCCGCACTATCGCGACTACTTCCACGTGTATCCCGACCGCGCGATCCCCGATGCGTACGAGAAGGACCTTCCCGAGGTCTTCCCCGCCTTCGCTCCGGGCAACTTCACGTGGGATGACGGACTCGACGGGTGGGTCTGGACGACGTTCAACGAGTGGCAGTGGGACCTGAACTGGGCCAACCCCGACGTGCTGGTCGAGTTCGCCGACATCATCGGGTTCCTCGCCAACCGCGGTGCGGACTGCATCCGCCTCGATGCGATCGCCTTCACCTGGAAGCGGCTGGGCACCAACTGCCAGAACCAGCCGGAGGTGCACGCCCTCACCCAGGCCCTGCGCTCTGCCGCTCACATCATGGCGCCGGCGCTGCTGTTCAAGGCCGAAGCGATCGTGGGGCCGCAGGACGTCGTCGCCTATCTCGGTCAGGGAGAGCACGCCGGCAAGGTCAGCGATCTGGCGTACCACAACTCGCTGATGGTCCAGATCTGGTCGGCGCTCGCCGCCCGGGATGGCCGTCTGCTCGCCACTGCGCTCTCCCGATTCCGACCGATCCCGGTGACCTCCGCGTGGGCGACCTACCTGCGCTGCCACGACGACATCGGCTGGGCCATCGACGATGCAGACGCGGTCGCCGTCGGTTGGGACGGCTTCGGCCACCGCTCCTTCCTCGCCGAGTTCTACGCGGGTGAGTTCGACGGCAGCTTCGCCCGTGGCATGCACTTCCAGTCGAATCCGGAGACGGGTGATCGCCGCACGTCAGGCTCCGCGGCGAGCCTTGCCGGCGTGGAGGCTGCACTCGAGTCCGGGAGCACCGCCGCCCTGGACACCGCCCTCGATCGCCTGATCTGCGCCTACGCGATGGTCTTCGGATTCGGTGGCCTGCCGCTGCTCTACATGGGCGACGAACTCGGGATGCTGAACGACCACACCTATGAGGACGATCCCGCGAAGAGCGACGACAACCGCTGGCTGCACCGCCCCGAGATGGACTGGACGCTGGCCCGTCACGACTCCGGCGTCACCGAGCGCGTGTTCACTGCGATCCGACGCCTGATCACCGCACGAAAGGCCCTGCCGGCCCTGCATGCCGCAGTGGCCACCGAGGCCTTCGTGACCGACGACCCTGCGGTGCTCGTCTTCCGGCGCCGACACCCGGCCGGAACCCTCATCGAGGTCTACAACCTCTCCGAGGAGACGCGCGTGCTGTGGCCAGGATCGGTCTCTCCGCTCGATCCTGGCCCCCTTCTGGAACACATCAGTGGACGCACGATCGATCTCGGCGCCCCGGTCCGGCTGCCGCCCTACGCAGCGTGGTGGCTCACCGCGCCGGAGTGAGCACGCGGCGTGGTGGCTCACCGCGCCGGAGTGAGCACGCGGCGTGGTGGCTCACCGCGCCGGAGTGAGACCGGTCACGAGCGGCCCTCACCACTGTCCGTCCTCCCCCACGAGTCCTACGCTGAGCCGCGTGACGGACTTCCAGTACACCGAGATGCTGCCCCTGGGTGCCGATGAGACG
>JAUHZW010000085.1 GCA_030425745.1 Actinomycetes bacterium | reverse complement strand
GGGCTACAGAACGGTGACGACGCCGTTCGACCCATCGACCCGGATGCGGTCTCCGGTCTTGATGGTGGACGTCGCGAAGCCTGTCCCGGTGACCGCCGGCAGACCGTATTCGCGGCACACGATGGCCGCGTGGCTCATCATGCCGCCGGTGTCGGTCACCGTGGCCTGGATCTTGCCGAAGATCGGTGCCCACGATGGTGCCGTGAGCGGTGCCACGAGGATCTCGCCGTCCTGGACCTCCCCGATCTGGTCCGGGGAGAAGATGACACGCGCCGACCCCTCCACGACGCCGGGCGAGGCGGACATGCCGCGCAGCTCGCCGTCCTCGCCACCGCCCCCGCCGAGCCAGGCGCTGACGCTGTCGGTCGTGATGCCCCACAGCATGACGGTGAACGGCTCCGTGATGACCTCCGGAGGGACACCCATGGCCGGCGTCGGCTTCCATGCGGACAGGGCGTTGTGGATCGTGCGACGGCGCTCGATCTCTGCGGGCCAGTGGCTCGGCCCGGCAGCGGGTGCGGGAGTGACCCACGCATGGAAGTAGTCGAACAGGGCGTCCTCGACCTCGGTGCGCTTGAGGTAGAAGATGTCGTTCGCGTCCTCCCAGAAGCCCTCCTTGACGAACAGTTCTCCGAGCTGCCGCATCTTCCGCCAGATCACCGAGTGGCTCCAGTGCTCCACGTAGAAGTTGTGGTTCTCGACGTACGGGAACACGACGCGAGCCAAGCCCAGCTTGCCCTGGAAGGCCTCACGGTCCTCGTCCGTCGCCAGGAGGTCCGCGTACTCGTTGACGATCCGGTCACGCTCGGCCCGAATGGCATCCATGGGCCGGGCGAGGTCCTCACCCGCCTGCAGCTTGGTGATGTAGTTACCGATGAAGTCGAAGGGGATCTCGACGTTCTCGATCCAGATCTTGTCCGAGTGGTAGAACCCGGAGCCGGTCGAGAAGTTGAACCACGGCTCAGCGGCTTCCTGGAAGGACGCGATCCAGGCATTGCCGGCATCGCTGCCCTTGAGCACCTGGCAGGTCGCCTCCACGTCTCCCGCCGCGAAGGCCTCCGCCAGCCCGGTGTCCACGGCCAGATGCGCGAGCCGCTTGAGCTCCTCATCCGGGCGGAACAGGTCGACCTCGACACCCGCAACCATCTTCGCGATGGCGAGGTCGGGAATGTTCGGCCAGGCCTGCTTGCAGAAGCCGAAGAAGTCGAGGTAGGCCGCGTAGCCGAGGTTCAGGAACTCGAAGTGGAACTGCCACAGCTTCAGGGCCAGGTCGAGCAGCTTGTGGTAGTCCGCCTGGATCTTCCAGCCCGATCCGACACCCGCGCCGGACTTCACGACGTCGTCCGCGCTCTCGAGTTCCGGCAGCGGCGAGAAGTCGATCTCCTCGAGCTCCTTGACCAGATCGCGGATCTTGACCATCCACTTGTCGTAGAGGTCATTCCAGTTCATGAAGTAGAAGCCGGCTCGATCCATGAAGTTCGCGACCCGGGCCTCGATGTCCGCCTCGGGTGCAGGAACCGGCGTGAGGTATGCGTATCCGTTCAGAATGCGGAAGTCGATACCGTTCGCCGGCGGCACCTGCAGATGCCGCGTGTTGTACTGCGAAAGGGACGTGATCGCGTACTCGTACAGCGTGGCGTCCCAGGGGCGCAGGGCGGTCGGCCAGTGGACACCGTCCTGGAACCAGAACATCGAGTCCTCGTAGTCGCGTCGTCCCGGGGAGAACAGGGACGAGTACGTGTACAGGTCCTGCCAGCCTTCGGCGCCCTCAGGCGTCTCGATGTCGAAGGGGCTGGGAAAACGATCAGCCATGCGAACTCCCTTGCGTGAGATGTGGTGGGTCGGGATGGACGGGTCGTGCCCTGCTAGTTCTTCTTGCTGTTGAGCGGATTCATGAGGGTGGAGACGATGCTGGACATCATGTCGAGGTTGGCACCGCTCGATGGTGCCTTCGCCGTCTTCTTGCTCCAGACCGTCTCGGGCCGGGACTGCAGGAGGACGACGTTCTCCCCGTCCGGCAGGTCCGCATCTACGGCCCATTCGATGTCCTGCGCACTGCCGTAGTGCTTCTCCGCACGCCGCGCCAACTGGGCGATCGCCTTGATCTGATCATCGGTCAGCGAGGCTGCCGCAGCGCGCTCACCCTCCAGGGGGACCTTGTGCACGCGATCGTCGCCGTTGAGGCAGAACTCCACCTCTTTGGCGGCCACCTTGCGTCGGGTGATCTCGTACAGGACCTTGTCGACGAGAAAGTTGTCCGGTGTGACCTCGCCGGAGACGACGCCCTCGCCGAAACCCCAGGCCGCGTCGATGGCGATGGTGGATCGGTCGCCGTCGGAGGGATTCAGGGTGAACGCGACTCCAGCCGAGATCGGGCGCACCATCTTCTGGACGACGACCGCCATCTCGACGGATCGATGCTCGTAGCCCATCTCGACCCGGTAGCACGTCGCCCGGTCCGTGAAGAGAGACGCCCAACAGCGCCGGACGGCATCGACGACGGCGTCGGCGCCACGCACCCACAGGTAGGTGTCGTGCTCGCCGGCGAAGGAGGCGTCCGGGGAGTCCTCGCTCGTCGCCGAGGATCGGACAGCGACGGGGACGTCCTCGCTGCTGCTGCGTCGGCACAACTCGGCGTAACTCTGCCGCAGCCGCTCCTCGACCTCAGGATCCATCGGCATCTCTGTGATGTGCGTGCGGATGCGTCCGCATCGGTCGGACACCATCGCCGTGTCGTCGGTGTCGAGGCCGTGGAGCAGTCGGGCCAGGGTGGCGTCGAGATCCGCCGCGTCGCGGGATGCCCGGTAGGCGGAGGTCGTCAGGGCGAAGCCGGGAGGCACCGGCAGACCGGCCCCGGTCATCTCCCCCAGGCTGGCGGCTTTGCCGCCGACCTCGGCCTTCATGCCGTCCCAGTAGCCCTCGAACCACATCACGTGATTGCTCATGCGCCTGCCTCCTCCGATCGCAGTGATGTCGGCAGGGCTCGGCCGGACAGGCCCTCCCACCAGTCGGGCAGTTCGTCCATCTGCGGGACCTGCACCTCGGACACGCGGTTGCGGTAGGCCAGGAACGCCCCGCGGTCGCCCTCGAGGAGCTTCACGATGACCTCCTCGGTGTTGTATGGCTCGCCCGGGTCGTAGCCGTGGGCGGCCATGGCGAAGACACGGATGGGGCCGGAGTGGGTGGCGACGATGATGCGCTCACCGGGGGTCTCCTCCTGCACGCGGAGGATGCCGGCCCAGAAGCGGCGGATGGTCGCCGATGGCGGCTCGAAGCACAGCATCGGGATCTGCGTCCAGTAGGTGATGGGATCACCGCCGCCCTGCTGGGTGCGCCAGAAGCGGTCCACCTCGACGAGCCACAGCGGGCGGTCGCCGTGCGCGACGCGTTCGTACTTCTCCATCTCCTTCTGGTAGAGCCGGAAGGCGCCGGTGACATCACGCAGACCCTCGGGTGTCCAGACCTGGAAGTTGCGGAACTCCTCCATGCCGTCGACGCCGGTGACCTCGGCGTTCCGTCCCCACATCGTCAGGCCGTCGAGGAGGCCCTTGTGGATCTGCTCCGCCGTCTCCCGCGCCCGGTTGGTGTCCGCGCAGACGATGCGGATCTTCTCGCCGTCGCGGACTCCCTTGCTGATGTCGAATCCGCGGCGATGGGCCTGCCAGCTGCCCAGCGGGGTGAGCCCGCTCTCAGTGGAGTACCCCTGGGTCTCGCCGTGCCGGATGATGTGGACCTGCGTGGTGGTGCGGGGACCGGCCGCTTCCGCGTCAGGCGGCACGATCTCCTTGGTCTTGGTCTGCCGCGCCCGGGCCTGCGTCACGCCGAGGTCCTGGCCCTGCCACTCGGGGACCGGCATCTCCAACGGGTTGGCCCCAGACTTTCGGTCGCGGAAACGCCGCAGGTAGAGCGGCGTGTTGTCGTCCGCCCCGCGATCGACGACGTCGTGGGGCTTGCCTCCCCGGGACTCGCGGTCGAGGTAGCGCTGCAGGTAGGCGGGCGCGTCCCCGCGCTCGGTGCGCGGCAGCGAGGAGGACGGAGTGTCGGTGGTGGTCATGTCGTCTCCCTCAGCTGTGGACCGTCAGGAACCGCTGGTTCACAACGCCGTCGTAGTAGAAGATCGCTCGACCCATCTCCGCCTCGGTCCACGTGACCGGCGGCTCATCCGGATCGACCCAGTAGCCGCCGGTGAAGGCCTCGTTGCGGTTGCCCGCCGGATCGAAGAAGTAGATGCAGTGACCGCGCGTGGCACCGTGCCGCGTGGGGTTCGTCTCGATCCGGACCCCGTGGTAGGCGAGGACGTCGGCAACGTTGCGGATCTCGTTCCAGTCATCGACCCACCAGGCGAAGTGGTGCAGACCGCGGTCCTGGCCGGTCACCAGAGCGATGTCGTGGCTGTGGTGCGAGTGCTCCAGCCAGGTCGCGACCTGGAAGCCGTCGTCGCCGAGGATCTGCTCGGTGAGGTGGAAGTCGAGGACATCGACAAGGAACGCAGTGTTCGCAGCGACGTCCTCGCAGGTGAGGAAGATGTGGTCCAGTCGAGGCGGCGCGAAGCCGACGAGGCCGAGTGGCTTGGGCGGCGGGTTGAAATTGGGCAGCAGGTTGCCGACCTGCTCCATGCCGTGCACCAGTTCCATGACGTGACCGCTGGGCATCGTGAACCGGATGGACTCCCCATGCCCCGGGCCGATCTCGCCTGCCTCGAACCGCACGACCTCGACACCGGCGTCAGCCAGCCGAGTGGCGTACCGATCGAGGTCCTCACGCTCGGAGACCTTCCAGCCCATGTGGTTGAGCCCGTAGGTGGGGGCGAACGTCAGGATCAGGGAGTGGTGCTGGTGCTCGTCCCAGCACTTCAGGAACACACGGTCAGGCTCGCGTGCGGTCTCGTACATGCCGACGACCTCGGTGTAGTACGCCGTGGCGAGCTCGAGGTCCGGCACGCGGATCTCGACGTGGGACAGTCGCAGGATGCTCATGTGTGCACCGACATGAAGCGCTGGTTCACTTCACCCTCGTAGTAGAAGACGGCCCGGCCGATGTTGTCCTCGGTCCAGGTGATGGTCGGGAAATCCGGATCGGGGCGGTATCCGCCGGTGAAGACCTCATTGCGGGTGCCGAGCGGGTCGAAGAAGTAGATCGTGTTGCCACGGGTGATCCCGTGGCGGGTCGGACCGATGTCGATCTGGATGCCGTTGTAGGCGAGGATGTCGGCGGAGCGACGGACGTGGTCCCAATCGTCCAGCCACCATGCGAAGTGGTGCAGGCCGCCGTTCTTGCCCGTCACGATCGCGAGGTCGTGGGGCCGGTGCGATGTCTCCATCCAGACGGCGGCCTGATGACCGGCTCCATCGAGCAGCTGCTCGGTCAGGCGGAAGCCGAAGACGTCCATGTAGAACTGCGCGGAGTCGCCGACCTCCTCCGCGGTGACCAGCACGTGGTCCAGACGCGGCGGGGCGATCCCCTTCAGGCCCTCGACGAACGGGGCGGGATTGACCGGCGCCGTGGCACGGCCGACCATCTCGATGTCATGGACCAGTTCCATGGTCTGGCCCGAGGGCGTGTCGAAGCGGATCGACTCCCCCTGGCCGACGGACTCCCCCTTGGAGACACGTTGGACGGGGAAGCCGTAGCGCTGGACAGCGTTCTCGAGGTCGTCGAGGTCGGACTCGTGCTCGACCTTGAAGGACATCTGCTCGAAGCCGACCCGCGGACCGTAGATGAGCCGCAGCGAGTGGTGGTTGGGCTCGTCCCAGCACTTGAGGTAGACCGAGTCCTCGTCGCGCTCGACCTCCTGCAGGCCGATGACCTCCGTGTAGTAGGCCGTGGCGAGGTCCAGATCGGTCACGGTGATGTCGACGTGGCCAAGGCGCAGGATCCCCATGCGCGCCCCCTTCTGCGGAGTGCTTTCGCGAGCGTCCACGTGATGGACATCACGCGGTGACGGGAGAGTAGGCAGAGCGCGTCCCGCATGGAAGCACAGCGTCCCCGTATGCGGGACGCTCGTGTTACCTTCCCGCCATGTCCACGCCTCCCGACCCCGAGGGCATGCGTCGGGCCATGGCCGCGTACGTCTCAGCTCTCCACCGCGCCTACCTCGACGTCGCCGACCAGCTGCCCCCTGGTGAGCGTGCCCGCATGCCGCTCCTGGCCGCCGATGACCTCACAGTCGCCGCCGTGGGTGCCCGGAACCTTCATGTCATCGCCACGACCGATCCGCTGCCCGATCCGGCCGGCCCGGAGGTCGAGCTCGACGATGCGGAGGGCGGCCTCAGGTGGCGGCTCCGCTTCTTCGACCCGGTCGTCGCCCCCGCCCTCGGGCTGATCGACGAGTCGGACGCACCGCAGCAGGCACAGGTGCGCGACGCCCTCGGGCTGTCGTCGGTCGTCTACCACCTGACGGTGCCGCCCGGCAGCGGTCTGACCCCGCACCATGCCCAGCACGCCGGCACCGGCCTCGCTCACACCCATGCCACCGCCAGCCGGGACTACGACTCCATCGCCCACCTCGCGCCGGGCTCGATCGCGCTCGTCCGCGAGATGCGAGCGGCCGAGACCGCTGGCCTCGACGCCAGCACCGTGCTGCTGGCCCGGGAGATCTCCCCTGCCGATGACGTCCTCGCCGGCATCCCCCTGACCAGCGGGTCTGCCGCGAACGCGCGGACCCGTCTTCTCGCCGTGCTTCGAGGGTCCCCATGACGTCGGCTGAGGAAGACGCGGCAGCGCAGTCCCGTCAGCACTCGACCCTCTCGAGTGTGCGCAATGCCGCACGTCTGCTCAAGGAGTTCTCCCCAGCCACCCGCGAGCTCGGTGTCACTGAGTTGGCGCGGAGGCTGGGTATCGGTAAGAGCACGGCCCATCGGCTGCTCCACACGCTCGCCGAGGAGCGCCTGCTGGAGCGGGATCCGGACACCGGTGCCTACCGGCTCGGGCTGGCGATGTACGAGCTCGGCGCCTCCGTGTCGATGAACACCAGCCTCCACGAGGCCAGCACCCCGGTCATGGACGAACTGCGCAACGCGACCAAGGAGACCGTCCAGGTCGCCGTTCTCGACGGCCGAGAGGTCGTCTACGTCGAGCGCCGGGAGAGCCCCCACACCCTTCGCCTGTTCGGCCGTATCGGCCACCGCAACTACGCGCATTGCACCAGCACCGGCAAGGTGCTGCTCGCCTGGCTCCCCACCCATGCGCTGCAGGATCTCCTTCAGGGGTGGGAACTGCCGGCGCAGACGCCGTACACGATCAAGGACCCCTCCGCCCTGCTCGCTCAGTTGGACGACGTCCGCCGACGTGGCTGGGCGATCCAGGTGAACGAGACGGAGATGGGTGCCGGAGCAGTGGCCGCCCCCATCCGAAACGGCCTCGGCGAGGTCGTGGCCGCCCTCTCCGTCGCCGGGCCCATCCAGCGGGTCCAGGGCGACTCCCTCCAGCGGATGGCCCGGCTCACCGTCGAGGCGGCCGCCACGATCAGCCGCCGATTGGGGTTCCACGATGCGAAACCACACCGGCAGTCCGCCCCCGGATCCTGATAGGCACATCCCTGGTGCCGATCGCGGCGCCAGGACCGACAGCGAGGAGCGCACGTGAGTGTGAATCTGACGGATGAGCAGGCGAAGGCGCATGCCGCGGCTCTGCTGCAGGCGCGAGACACCGGGGTGGCGATCGCCCCGTTCACCGACGCGCAGCCGGAGCTCGGCATGGAAGACGGCTACGCGATCCAGACCCACCTGACGCGGGCCCTTCTCGATCGCGGCGAGACCATCGCGGGCTACAAGCTCGGGCTGACCTCCCGCCCGATGCAGGAACTGCTCGGTGTCGACTCCCCCGACTTCGGTCCGGTCTTCGCATCCACGGTCTACAACGACGGAGCGGTGCTGCCGGTCGATGCCTTCATCGCACCGCGCATGGAGGGTGAGATCGCGGTCGTCCTCGCCGAGGAGCTCAGCGGCCCCGACTGCACGCCCCTCGACGCCCGCCGTGCTGCGGCCGGCCTCGTCGCGTCGCTGGAGATCGTGGACTCACGGATCGCCGACTGGAAGATCAAGCTTGCGGACACCGTCGCCGATCTGGCCAGCAACGGAGCGATCGCTGTGAGCAGCACGATGGTGCCCATCGACGATGTCGACCCGCGCCTCATCGGGATGGTGTTCACCAAGAACGGTGAGGTCGTGGCGACGGGGGCCGGGGCTGCGGCCATGGGTGATCCGCTCGCGACGGTGGCCTGGCTGGCCAACACCCTCGCGCCGCTGGGAGTCACGCTCCCCGCGGGCAGCATCATCATGACCGGCGCCCTCCATGCCATGGTTCCGGTCGCACCGGGAGACGTATTCCGGGCCGAGTTCGATCGGGCCGATGGTTCCGGCCGGGGCGACCAGCACCAGCCGGTTGCCCATGACGACACGCCGCGATCCGGCGCGCAGGAGCCGTTCATCCTCGAGGCGGTCGATCCAGTCGGCATTGGCGGAGACGAAGATGTCGGCCGGTGCGCCCTGCTCTATCTGCCGCGCCAGGGTCGGCGTGCCGGCATAGCTGAC
>JAUHZW010000084.1 GCA_030425745.1 Actinomycetes bacterium | reverse complement strand
GGCCGGTGCCGTCACGCTGGCCGCGGCCCTGTCCCTCTGGCGCAGCCCGGCTGCATCGTCCAGCGAGTAGGTTGAACTGGCAGCAGGGACGCTCAGAAGGGGAACTCCTCGTCATCGTCGAGGGCCGCTCCCGCCGCCTCGCGCAGGACGTGATCGGGTGCGGTGGCCTCCCAGTCGACGTCCACCGCCAGCGCAGGCATGGTGGCGCCGGTACCCGGCACGGACACATCCTCCGGGCGATCGGTGCACCAGCGGGTGACCTCGCAGGACGAGCACGGTGGGTGCTCACCGATCGGATGAACGGTGTCGTGCAGCCACGCGTCGACCCGACCGGCGAGCTCCGTGCGGGCGATCAGCACGATGACCGGATCGGCGGCGTCGTACGTAATCAGTGCGCCATCGTCGACCCCGAGCAGTTCGAGTTCGACTCGGCCCGGCCCGTCGGAGGGCTGGGCGTCCGGGCGATAGCCGTCAGCGAGCAGGCAGACCGCGGCCGCGACCTGCGGATAGCGGCCCAGCAGATCGGTCGGATCCGCAGGCAGGCCGCGGGGGCTGAGCGTCTTGGTCTCGCGCAGAACCCAGCGGCCGTCCGCGGCGAGATAGGCGGTGTCGGGTCGGGTGCTGAACACGACATTCGCGTCGGTGTCCCAGACCGTGATATCGACCTCACTGCGCAGGTCATCGACCTCGGGCTGCGCCAGCGGGCAGTGCTCCAGGTGCTGACGCACATAGGGCAGGTAGGCCTCGCACTGCTCCTCGCTCCACCCCAGCTCAGCGGCGATCACGCCATCGGCGAGATCGGCATCGGTGCACGCCCGGCCCCGCTCGTGGGCGCGGTGCAGCCAGGCATGCACCTGCGTGCCGCGCTCGAGGGCGGGCGACGCCTCGCGCCGCTGCCGCGGCAGTCCGAGATCACGCGACAGACGCAGCTGACGAGGACAGGCGCCCTGGGTCCACAGCATGGAGGGCGACAGGGATCGCGTGTGGGGAGAGAAGCCGGCCACGCCGAGGAGACCGGGCAGCGCACGAATGCCGGGGCAGACGTAGCGGACCGGGCACGACGCACAGGCATGGGACGGGCGGAACGAGCCCCCGGCCAGGAACTCGAGCGCAGCGGGGACCTCCGTGGAGAACTGCGCCCGTGCCTCGTCCGGCGAGCCGTTGAACCGCACATCGGATGAGCCGTCGAGCACCCCGATCACCCGAATGGTGATCCGCTCGGGAACCGGAGGCTGCTCGGCCTCGGGTCGCGGCACGAACCGCTTGTACCAACGGTCGTGGTCGGCGATGACGCCGGCTGCCGCGATCTCGGCGAGGGCCGCGACCTCCGCGTCGCTGAGGGTGACGGACGCGGCATCGTCCCAGCGCAGCAGGTGCACCTCGCGGGATCGACCATCGGCGCTCAGGTGATGGATGGCCCAGGCCCACAGCTCGACCCGCTCCACTGCTGCCGGGTGCGCCCCCGGAGTGCGGATCGTCTCGGCGACGAGGTCCTTGACCACTGCTCCGAGCAGCAGCTCTCCCGCAGCCTGGAGCGACTCGAGGACCTCGAGATATCCCGCCACCCCGGCCTCGACGGCCGGGAACGACTCCGGCTCCCACGGGGACCACGACTCCTCGGCGATCGCGCGCACGGCCGCACGGACGCGATCCGCCACGTCGGCTTCCGCATCGGCCGCGATCCGGTCCCCCGAGGTGAGCAGCAGCACCGCCGCATCGAGGACACCACCCAGCGGGAAGGAGGCCGGGCCGGACGGCTCGCGGGGCTGGTCGCCGGACGGGAAGGAGTCCGGACGAGCCTTCCGCGCCCGCTGCTCCACGCATCCGCGCCCGCGCAGCATGCTCGTGGTGATCCGGACGTAACCACCCGTGGAGTCCACGGGCCATGGCGGTTCCCAGTCGGGGATGGTCACCGGCGGCACGCCCCGGGGAATGGAGTCGATCATGCGCCATCTCCCTCAGGAACGGGCCGAGGCGACCGCGATCGGCGGTCGACCTCCCGGCTGCGGTCGAGGGCGCGGCTGCTGTCGGAACTGCCGGGGACCGGAACCGGTGACCGGGACCAGGCCGGACACACCCCACGGAAGGGGCAGGTCTTGCACAGACCGCTGGTGCGCGCGACCCACTGGGACTGCTCGTCATAGGCAGACCGGGCCTCCGCGGCCTGCTGCAGCTCCGATCCGACGCGCTCGAGGGCGGACGGAGGAACCGGCCTCGTCATGACGCGTGCGGGGTCACCGAGGTACATCAGGGAGATCGCCGAGACATCGATGCCCGCATCGCCCACCATGCGTGCGTAGAGCAGCAGCTGCCGCCAGTAGCCCTCGGCATAGCGGGGCTTGGCACCCCCGGTCTTGTAGTCCAGGACCCGCACCCCCTCGATGCCGTAGTCGATGCGATCGACCACGCCACCGATGCTCACTCCCCCGATCTCGGACTCGGCCCGGTGCTCCAGGCCATCGGGGATCACCTCGACACCGACCGGATCCTCCACCTCGAAGTAGTTCGTGAGGGCGACCCCGGCACGACCGCGCAGATCATCCGCGTCGACCCGGGGGTCGAGCCGTTCCCAGAGCTCGGCGGACTGGGCCCGGTAGGCCTCGCGGGCATGCTCCACGGTGCGCTCGCGTGGCTCCAGCGCCAGCAGGTCCTCGAGGACGCCGTGCACGAGGGTGCCGGCCTCCATGGCCGCGTTCGGTGCCGACCGCCAGCCCTGGGCGTACTGCCACCAGTAGGACAGGGGGCACTTCAGGAACGTGTTCAGGGATGACGGGGACCACCGCTCGGGCAGGCCGACCGACGCGTGGTCGTCGACGATGATCGCGTGCTCCTCAGCCATGTCCGCGACCATAGCCCCGAGGACTGACAGTCGACTGTGCGATGTGTCTCATGCCGAACCCTCCTGCTGCCGGGTGCCATCGGGCTTCAGTTGCTACTCTCGATCGAAGAAGGGGACACGCACGGGGGACACAGACGCGACGTCCGAGGGACATGCGAGAGGGGTGGAGCACTGTGCGTGCCATGCCACCTGGACGGTCCCGCCGGCTCCCCGCAGTGGTCATCGCGACGACCGCCCTGGCCCTGGGGACCCCCGCGATGGAGACCGTCCCCGCCGCTGCCGTCCCTGCCGCCTCCACCGCGGTGACCCCCAGCGCACGGATCGACACCGCCGTCCGCGCGGAGGCCGCCGAGATCGCCGATGAGGCGGCGGCGCTGAAGCGCGACGTGGCACGGACGATGAACGGCTACGCCCGGACCTTCCAGCGCGACCTCACCCGCGACGAGCGGCGCATCCTGGACTCCTATGTCGTGACGGCCAACCGCCGCCTGGCCGAGGTCGTGCGCGAGACATCCCGCCTGGAGCGCGCCGCTCGGGGCCGGTCGGTCGCCCAGGTCGAGCAGGCGCAGGCCCGCAGCCAGTCGGCATGGGCACGTGCCCAGCTGGCTGCGGAGGAGTCCTTCGACTCCGCGCGCGCCATCCTCGAGCCGCACATGTCCCTCGGCGACAAGATCGAGGCCCTCGGCGACTACACCTCACTGATGGGCCGATTCGAGGACCTCGGCGAGCGGATCGACACCCTCGAAGTCGGCTAGGCGCGACACCAGCCACTGGCCACTGACGGCACTCCCCGCGTCACAATCGTGATGCCCCCGGTCGCGCTCTCGGTGATGCGGCACCATGTGCCCGTGCGCGCCACCCGGGTCATCTACGTGGAGAACGACCCCGCGCTGCTCGGCATCATCCGGAACCTGCTGGAGCAGCACATCGGCATCGAGGTCGTCTGCGCGTGCACCACCGCCGCAGAGGCCCTGGCGAGCCCCGCCGTCGAGACGGCCGACGTCGCTCTCCTCGACCTCGGGCTGGGAGCGGACAGCCTCAACGGCATCGACCTCGGCATCGCCCTGCGCGAGCGGAACCGCGAGATCGGCATCGTCATCCACTCCCAGCATGAAGTGGGGCACGTCCTGCCGCTGTTGCCGGCCGGTGATGACATGGCGTGGTCCTACGTGGCAAAGACCGGGAGCATGCGCATCTCCGATGTGGTCGACGTCCTCCGCTCCACCGCGGCCGGCCGCAGCACCGGCACCGATGCCGATGTGACCGTCCAGCGCAAGTCACTCGCCGACCTGTCCGATCGCCAACGGGCCGTGATGGCTCTGGCGGCCGACGGTCTGGCGGCACCGGAGATCGCGCGACGGCTCGGCACCACCCACGAGGGCGTGCGACAGGACCTCTCCCGGGCGTACCGGATCCTCGTCCCGGAGGTCGCTGACGGGGACGACCGGCGCACCCGGGCCGTGGTGGCCTACCTTCGACTCGTGAGACAGGACACCTGGACGGAGTCGTGAGCGACCTCACCACCCCGCGACTGGGTCTGCGGTGGTGGCAGTACATCGGGCCCTGGCCTCTCCGCCCGCTTCTGGTCACGGTCTTCGCCATGTCCTTCTTCGCCTTCACCGCCGCGGCATCGGCGATCATCGAGACGGAGCTGGTCGCCAACGTCACGTTCGCGGCGAACGTGCTCTCCATCGCCGGCGGCGGCGCGGTCGTCTGGGTCATGCTCGAGATCGCCCGGCGCCTGACGCGACGACGGCCCCTCACCCTCGGCACCTACCTGCTGGTCTTCCTCGTCACGACCACCGTCGCCGTGATCGTCCGGACCTACGTCGGCCAGATCTCCGACCTGCTGTTGCTCTCCCCCGGAGCCTTCGTGTCGACGGTGCTGCGCGTGGCCATCCCGCTCGTGGTCGTCAACTCCATCGTCGGGGTCGCCACAGCGCGCCTGGCCGCACAGATCGAGCAGACTCAGGAGGCCCTGGCGCTCACCCGCCAGCAGCAGGACTGGATGCTCGCGGCCGATGAGCAGGCCCGTCGGCAGGTGGCCGACACCCTCCACGACCAGGTCCAGGCGGCGCTCATCGCCGCCTGCCTGCAGCTGCAGGCGATCCAGCCCGACGATCGCGCCGGGATCGACCGGGTCATCGATCGACTGGAAGAGCTGCGCAAGATCGACGTCCGCCGCGCGGCGCGAGCTCTCAGCCCCACGCTCTCCGAGGTCGGGCTCGGCAGCTCCCTGGCCGAGCTCGCGAGCCGCTACGAGCCCGGCATGGTGACCCTGATCTCGGTGAGCCCGCTGGCCGATGGTGGCTCCGGCGGGGTGGATGAGCGGACCCGCCTGGGCTGCTACCGCATCGTCGAGCAGGCCCTGCTCAACTCCGCCATCCATGGACAGGCCCGCACGTGTGAGGTCTACATCGACATCGAGGACCGGGATGACAACCGCAGTGTCGTCCTGACGATCGACGACGACGGCCAGGGCTTCACGACCGGTGTGCCGACGCCGGGCTCGGGCTCGGCCCTCATCAGCACGTGGGTGCGCACGTTGAAGGGCGACTGGCTGTGGACCCAGCGCCCCGAGGGCGGCGTCCGTGTGGAGGCGCACCTTCCCGTGTCACAGGTGTGACGGGGCCTGTCCTGGTGAAGAAGAGACCGTAGCGTCGCTGAAACGGCGGCATCCGCCCCGTCGCCCTGACCTCACGGAGGCCGCGTGCACGTCTCGCCCCGCCGGCTCGTCGCGTGCGCGGCCGCTGCGATCACCGCACTGTCCGTCACTTCCGCGCCTCCTGCCCTGGCGGACGACTCGGCGCCCCTGAACGGCGGAGAGACCTCCGCCAGCCAACCCGTCCAGATCAATGTGCCGATGCCCACGGTCACCGCCCCCGGACGCGAGGGGATGAACGGGATCGTCGAGATCCGCGTCGGGCGCTCCGCGCCCTTCCGGGTGATGGTCGACACCGGTTCGGTCGGTCTGCGGGTCTTTCCCGGAGCATGGTCGGCGAAGCCGCGCGGCGTCTCGATCGGCCGAGACCGCCTCACCACCACGTCCGCTGGCCGCTCCATCCCGGGGGCGCTGGGCAGGGCCACCATGACCATCGGCGGGGTCACCACCACCCGGCCCCTGGGTTTCCAGTACGTCAACAGCACCGCACCCGTCGTGCGCGGATGGGCCGCCAAGGGCGTCTACGGCATCCTCGGCATCGGCACCGGCCGTTACCGGCTGACGAATCCGCTGAGTGCCCTGCCCGGCGAGGCCGGCACCCGCTGGAGCGTCCATCTGGGAGGTGTCCCCCGCACCCGCACCCCCGGGATGGGCCACCTGATCCTCGGCGCGCAGGAGCCCACCGGCGCTGCGGCCAGCTTCCAACTGCCTCCCCTGGGCCCGGATGGCTACGGAGCCCTGCTCTGGAACGACCACGCGGCCCCCGGCTGCTGGACGTTCGGGCGCACCCGCGAGCACTGCGTCGACACCTGGTTCGACTCCGGCTTCCATCCGATGCGGGTGAAGGGCGCGGTGTTCTCCCGTGTGCGCACCAACGCCGGCGGCCAGGTCCGACCCGGCACCGAGATCTCCCTGGCGGACGCGGGCAGCGCCTTCTCGGCCTGGCAGTTCCGGGCCGGTCGGGTGGCCTCGGAGAACCAGGTCCGACTCGCCAAGAAGGGCCGCGCCGGCATCAACACCGGCAACGCCCCCTACTTCGACTACGTCGTGACGTATGACGTCGTCCGTGGCCTCATCACGCTGTCCGACCCGAGGAGCTCCTGACATGGATGACCCCAGCACCGACTACTCCGGCATCGACCCGGCGATCAGCGATCACCGAGCGTCGCGGCTGAGCCGGCGGCGCATGCTGCAGGCCATGGGCGGAGCCGGGCTCGCGGCCGCGGCCATGGGTGCCGGCATGGGCGCCGGGGCCGGAGCGGCGCAGGCTGCCCCGATGCAGCCCTTCCGCCCCCGCGGCCGGCTCAGGCGTCGCCCCAACTTCCTCATCATCATGGTCGACGAGATGCGGGCCGCACCGGCGTACGAGAGCGTTGAGACGCGGGCCTGGCGGGCTCGCAACCTCACCGCTCAGAACCTGCTGCGCAGCAACGCACTGGAGTTCACCAATCACCACATCATGTCGGTCGCGTGCCAGCCCAGCCGCGCATCGATCTACACCGGGCAGTACCCGACCCTCCACGGCGTCTCCCAGACCTCCGGATCAGCGAAGAGCGCCATCGAGGAAGACCTCTACTGGCTGCAGCCCGGCACCGTGCCGACTCTGGGCAACTACTTCCGCACCGCCGGCTACGACACGTACTGGAAGGGCAAGTGGCACATCTCCGACGGTGACATCTACCAGCCGGGCAGCTACAACCCGCTCCCGAGCTACAACGCCAACGGCGTGCGAGACCCCTACCTCGAGGAGCTGTACGAGGAGGCCGGGATGCTCGAGCAGTACGGCTTCACCGGCTGGATCGGCCCCGAGCCGCACGGCAGCAACCCGCTGAACTCCGGCTCCTCCGCCCCCGGCGGTCGCGGGCGCGACCAGGTGTTCGCACAGTGGGGCATCGAGAAGCTGCTGCAGCTGCGCAACTCGAAGACTCCGTGGCTGCTCGTGAACTCCTTCGTCAACCCGCATGACATCACCCTGTGGGGCTCCCTCACGCTGGCGGCCCAGCAGTTCTTCCTCGCTCAGCAGCTCGCCGGATCGGATGTGCCGCGCAACCTGTTCTCGCCCGACTACGCACGCTCGCGCAACGAGGACCTCAGCGGCAAGCCGACGGCGCAGGGCAGCTTCGTCGAGCAGTACCCGCTCGGCTTCCAGCCGTTGAGGGGCGACGAGCCCTACGAGCGGTTCTACTACCAGCTGCAGAAGAACGTCGACGACGAGATCGCGAAGGTCCTGAAGGTCCTCACCGGTTCCAAGGACCAGTACCGCGACACGATCGTCATCTTCCTGTCCGACCACGGCGAGATGCTCGGCGCGCACGGCGGCATGTTCCAGAAGTGGTCCAATGCGTACGACGAGACCGTGAAGGTGCCCTTCCTGTTCCACAACCCGGTGCTGTTCGACCGGGCGGAGAGCACCGACATGGTCACCAGCCACGCGGATCTCATCCCGACCATGCTCGGCCTGGCCGGCCTCGACGAGGGCATCCTGCGCAAGGAGCTCCGCAAGACGCACACCGAGGTGCAGCCGCTGGCCGGGCGGGATCTCTCCGGCTTCATCCTCGGCGAGAACGACGGTTCGCAGTACCGCGAGGAGTCCATCTACTTCATGACCGACGATCAGATCTTCAAGGGCACCAACCCGGTCTCCTGGCGCGGAACGCAGTATGCGCCGGTGCAGCAGCCCGCGAGCCTCGAGGCCGTCATCATGAACCTGCCCACCGGGCCGGCGGGGCAGTCCGAGGTCTGGAAGCTGGTCCGCTACTTCGACAATCCGGACTACTGGACCAATCCGGGGGTGCAGGACGTCCAGACGATCATGAAGGGCATGGTCAACCAACCCGGCCCCAAGGTCGGCATGACGACGGTCAAGTCGCTGACCCCCACGGGCGATCAGATCGGTCCGGCTCCTGACGAGTGGGAGCTGTACAACACCAGCCGCGACCCGCTGGAGCTGGACAACCTCTACGGCAAGCCGTCGGCGGGGCCGCAGCTGGCGATCCTGCTGAAGGAGCTGAACGTCCAGAACGCGACCAAG
>JAUHZW010000083.1 GCA_030425745.1 Actinomycetes bacterium | reverse complement strand
TGACCGAGCCCACCTTCTCGCCCATGTCCCGGATCTCGTCGACTGCGAGGGAATCCCCGTCAAGACGGCCACGGAAGACGAGTCCCGCCTCACTGTCGACCCACCACAGCTGCTGCCGCTCGACGTCCCACACCGGACCCTCACCGAGATCGAGCCGCTGATCGTTGTCCACGGTCGGGTTCGCGTGCATGGTGCTCCGTCCGGTCGTCCTGTCACGTCGATCCGCAGCGTAGGCGCCGATCCGGCCGACGGAGAGGTGATCACCCCGAACGCTAGATTCGTCACATGACCAGCAGCGACGAGGACCCAGACGTGCGGTGCCTCGATTCCCGGGTGGTCTACGAGAACCCGTGGATGACGCTCACGGAGGACACCGTCCAACGCCGTGACGGGTCCACGGGGCTCTACGGAGTGATGCGCGCGCGGGACTTCGCCCTGGTGCTCCCGTGGGACGGCGAGCGCTTCCATCTCGTCGAGCAGTTCCGTTACCCCGTGGGAGCGCGACTCTGGGAGTTCCCGCAGGGCTCGGTCGGCAGTGACCGTGCGACGACGCCTGAGCAGGTCGCCGCGGTCGAGCTCGAGGAGGAGGCCGGTCTCACAGCCGGTGCCTGGCAGCATCTCGGCTTCCTGCATGCCGGCTACGGACGATCCACCAACGGGTTCGACGTCTTCCTCGCCGAGGACCTTCACCAGGTGCCGCCACGTCGTGAGATCGAGGAGCAGGACATGCGCTCCGGGACCTTCACCCTCGACGAGGTCTGGGGGCTCATCCGGGACGGCCGGATGACCGACTCGCACAGCATTGCCGCGCTGGCGCTGTGGGAGCGGGCCCGTCAGACCTGAGGGGTCTCGTCCGGCACGTGCAACCGGGTGCCGCCGCCGGCGTTCTTGGCCTCGTAGCAGGCGTCGTCCGCCCGGCGGATCAGCTCATCGATGCCCAGTCCGTCGTCCGGGAGGATCTCGGCGATGCCGATGCTGATGCCCACGCTGAGGTCCTCGCCGTGGTCGGGCACGCGGATGGCCTCGACGCCGGCCACCAGCGCGGATCCGATCTGCAGTGCGCGGTCCGCGGTGCAGTTGTTCAGGATGATCGCGAACTCGTCACCGCCGATGCGGGCCACTACGTCTCGGCTGCGCACGTTGTCACGAAGGACCCGCGCGACGTTTCGGAGCATGAGGTCACCGGCCTCGTGGCCACCGCGGTCATTGACCGCCTTGAATCGGTCGAGGTCCAGGAACATGAGGGCATCGGAGGTGCCCTGCGTCGCGGAGCGCTCGCGCACTCTGGTGAGGTTGGTGAGGAAGGCCCGCCTGTTCTGCAGCCCGGTGAGGTGGTCGGTGTTCGCCTCGGCCTCCGACTGTTCGGCCTGTCGGACCGCCTTGCGCTCGAGCCCGGTGACGAGCAGCACGAACGCCTGCAGCAGGAAGATGACGAGCAGGCCCACGAGTTCGACACTGGGCGTGGCGGCAGAGGCCCGCTGAGCCAGCGGACCGCTGGTGGGCGTCACCTCCAGTTGCCACGTTCGCCCGAACACCGTGAAGCGATCGCTCTTGGCAACGGGCTCTGCGCCCGGGGCCAGATCGACCGTGGGGGGCCGCGGCGACGTGCGCTCTGCTATCTCCTGCGGGTCCACCGGTGAGGTGACATCGACGAGGTTGAGGTCAACGTTGTCCCAGCGCCCGTTGTCGAAAGTGTCCGCGAGCAGATCCTGCAATCGATAGACCCCGACAGCGAAACCCAGTGGACGACCTGTGTCGTCGGACTGCCCGCCCACCGAGGTGACGGGCACGAGCGCCAGCATGCCCTTCTGCGTGCCGGATTCCTGCACCAGATCGATGGGAGCCGTGGCCGCGGGGATGCCCAGTTCCAGTGCCGTGTTGATGGCCCGCTGGCGCACCGGATTGGAGTTGATGTCATACCCGAGGGCCGCGCGATTGGCCTCGAGTGGCGAGATGTACCCAACGGTGACGTAGTAGTCACGGTCGGACACCGGCACCAGATCTCCGTTGTCGTTCCGCTCGGTGACGGTGAAGCCCTCCAGGCCCGGCTGCTGACGCTGGTACGCCTCGAACGCGGCGAGGTCACTGTTCGCGACGATGGGATTCCAGGACAGGGCCGCGAGGTTCGGGAACCGCCGCAGGGCACTCTCGGTGAAGCGATCGAAC
Organism: Actinomycetes bacterium; assembly: GCA_030425745.1. GTDB lineage: Bacteria > Actinomycetota > Actinomycetes > S36-B12 > S36-B12 > UBA10649. The sequence goes on along the minus strand of JAUHZW010000083.1, from coordinate 6,375 downwards.
TCTGCCGCCGTCACCTCCTCGGAAGCCTCGAAGTAGCTGCTGAGACCCTCCAGGACCTCCTGATGCCGGGCCACATTGCGCTCCAGATCGGCAGCCGCGGTGTTCGCCAGCCGCTCGACATCGGCCTGAAGCTCGGCGTCTGCACGCATCTCCGACTGCAGGAAGAACCCGGCGAAGAGCGCGACCATCACGACCCCGGGCACGGCCACGCGCCAGCGCCGTCCACGCCATACGGGCTGCTGGTCCGGTATCAACATCAACGTGATCGGCGCGAAGACGATCACACCGATCGAGTCGCCGACCCACCATGTCAGCCACACGAGCATCGCGGTGTCGGGGCTTGCCGTTCCGGCTGCCACCTGGGCCGCCGTGGCGATGCTGGCGTTGACGACGGTGCTCAGAACACCGGCGAAGATGAGAAAGGCCAGGATCTGGCCACCGCGAGTGAGGCTGGCCCGGAAGCCGATGGCCCGACCGACCAGGATGGCGCCCACCGCCGCCTGCAGGGCCGCACCCAGTCCGATGACCACGGTCACCGTGATCGACTCGCCGGTGATGCTGTCGAGGCGGGCGAGGGTCACCGCGTTGGCGGCCAGAGAGCCGAGTGCCACACCGGGCAGGACCCGCCAGCCCCAGGCGTAGGCCATCGCGAAGGCGATGCCGGCAGCGGGCCACACCGGCGAGGCCAGTCCGCTGTACTGGCCGAGCAGCAGGGTGAGGGCACCCACCACGGCATAGCTCGCGCAGGCCAGCAGGTTGAGCATGGCCAGGGCACCGGGAGTCCGGACGGGCGGGCGGGCGAACACAGACATGCATCCCCTCCCTCAGCGCGTTCCGGGTGGACCTTGACTGGGCGTGCCCCCTCAGGCTATCCGGATGCCTCCCGGCGAGGCTCGTCGCTGAATGGGATATCCGGCTGCAAAACATCCACTCTTGCCGACGGATCGTCGGCAACATCCACAGCACGTTGAGGCCAACGCGTGGCGCTTCAGACCCGCTTCAGTACCTGTCGCACCTAAGGCCGGGCCACCCCGCCGGGGTGCGCTGGCCCTACGCGGACTGCGCGGCGTGGCGCCCCGCGATGTACCCGAAGGTCATCCCCGGGCCCAGCGTGCCGCCGGCCCCGCCGTAGACGCCGGCCGTGGACGATGACATCGCGTTGCTGCAGACATACAGCCCCTCGATGGGCTCGTCCTGCCAGTCGATGACCTGGGCATTCGCATTGGCGCGCGGACCTCCGCAGGTGCCCAGCACGCCGGACTCCATCTTCACGGCGTAGAACGGCGCGGTGTCGATGGGGCCGAGGGTCCGGTAGACGCCGTCGAAGTCCTTGTCGCCCCAGAACTGGTCATAGGTCTGGTCACCGCGGCCGAACTCGGTGTCTCGCCCGTTGGCGACGTCCTTGTTGAACCGGGCGACGGTGTCGGTCAGGGTCGCCCCGTCGATACCGATCAGATCGCCGAGTTCCTCGAGAGTGTCAGCCTTCATGGCCCAGTCCGGAACGACACCCTTGGTGGTCGCGTTGAAGAAGCGGTACTTCTCCACATAGGGCTGGTCGACGATGATCCAGAACGGCAGGTTGGGGTAGTCGTGGGTGTTGGCGTCGAAGTTGTGCAGCACCGGGCCCACCGCGTTGTAGTTGGTGGCCTCGTTGACGAAGCGCTTGGCGTCACGGTTGACCAGGATCGAGCGGGGACGGGTGCGCTCGGAGTTGCCGATGAGGTAGTTCGCCTTGCCCTTGCCGTGGGCCGCCATCTCCTGACTGGACTGCAGCCACCAGGACTTGCCCATGTTGCCCAGGCTCGCCCCGACCTCCATGGCCATGAGCAGGCCGTCGCCCTCACACTCGGGGACGCTGACCGGGCCGGTCATCGGACCGCGCAGGAAGGAGTGCACGAGCTTCTCGTTCCACTCGAAGCCACCGGTGGCGATGATGACGCCCTTGCGTGCGCCGATCCGGATCGCCTTGCCCCCCTCCTCAGTGACGACGCCCACAACGCGGCGCCCTTCGGTGATGAGCTGCTTGGAGCGGGACTCCCGTCGCAGTTCGATGTCCCGATCGAGGACTCCCTTGAGCAGGGAGCCGATGAGGGCCTGACCCTGGCCGCGACAGTCGCGCTCCTCACGGTCGGCCATGACGTCCGCCGGGAGGTTCGGGGTGTAGTAGTCCTCGATCATGCTGGTGCGCCGCGGCCAGCCGACCTTGGGCGGGTTGACCCACTTGGCCCACGAGCCGAGCTCCACGAAGGGGAAGACGTCGTTGTCGAGCGAGCGACTGCCATGCTCCTTGGCGCCCTCGGCCCACGACTGGTAGTCCGGGAAGCCCTCGAACAGCCGCAGCCGGACGGGGGTCTTCTCCTCGAACCACCGCAGCATCTCCGGACCCTCCTCGAGGAAGGCCCCGAGCGTCTCCGGATCCAGGTGCCCCTCATCGGCCAGGCCGTCGATGTAGGTGACGACCTCGTCGTAGGAGTCCTCGACACCCTTGGACTTCTGCTGGTCGTTCAAGGGGATCCAGAGCATGCCGCCGGACATCGCCGAGGTGCCGCCGATCATCCCGAACTTCTCGAGGATGAGGACCTCACCTGCTCCGAAGTCATGGGCGGACATCGCGGCGGTGAGACCGGCACCGCCGGTGCCGAGGACGACGACGTCCACCTCGCGGTCGAACGTGGGGGCCTGCTCGCTCATGAGTGCTCCTGGATCGGGATCGGTCCGGCGACCCTACCCGACCCGCGATCCAATGAGAAGCCACTTGGCATGCAAAAAGTGCCACTTGGCATGTTACTGCGCAGGACATCGCACTGAGCGTGCAGAATGGACCTATGCCCGTGCTTGTCGACCACGCCAAGACCCGCGATCACATTGCCGAACTCGCCTGCGGCATCGTCGCGACCGAGGGCCTGCACGCACTGACGATGCGACGGCTGGCTGCCGAGGCTGGCACCAGCCGGGCGATCGTCACGACCTACTTCGCCGACATGCGCGATCTCGTGATCGCCACCTTCCAGTGGGTTGCGGCACGTCAGGCGGCGCGATTCGAGAAGGCGGAGGCTGCGGGCCTCGGGCTGAAAGGCTGCATCGAGGCGCTGCTGCCTCTGGACGCGGACAATCTCAGTGACTGGCGGGTCACCATCGCCTACCTCGGATATGCGGTGGCGGACCCCGAGCTGGCGGACATCGAGCGGCAGCGCATCGATGGCGCCGTCGTGCGGTTCGAGCGCCTGCTCGTCCAGGAGCGCGGCATGCCTCGCGGCTCTGCATCCACGCGCCGGGAGGCGCAGCGCATCGTGTCGGCCCTCCTCGGGGTGGCCGTCGACCACTCCTTCGATCCCGCGGCACAGGCCCAGCCTCGACTGCGCAAGGCCATGGTCGAGCGGGTGCTGGGCGGCTCGCTGCTCTGAGGGAGCGCCTACGTCGGCGGTGTCTCCAGTTCGGGCAACTCGTCGACCCTTCGACCTGTGCGTTCGGCTGCGATGCCGGCGACCACCACACAGACGATTCCCACCCACTGGAACAGCAGCGGGATCTGGTGCAGCGCGACCGCGCCGATGATGAGCGCGATCGCGGGCTCGAGGGCCATGAGCGTCCCGAAGGCCGACTTCGACAACCGTCGCAGCGCGTACAGCTCGAGCGTCCACGGCAGGAGCGGCAGGAGCAGGGCCGCGATGAACGCGACACCTAGAACCTGCCACGTGATGTTGCCCCACGCCTGCGGGATACCGACCACGGCGGTGACGATGGCCGCCACCGGCAGCGAGATGGCCAGGCCGTCGACCCCGGCGAACCGGTCACCCACGTGCTGGGTGATGACGATGTACAGACCCCAACCGACCGCGGCGATGGCAGCGAAGACGATGCCGAGGACATCGAGGCTGCCCTGCCATGGTTCCGTCAGCAGCACCACTCCGACGAGCGCCAGCAACGGCCACGCGAGCGCACGTCGACTGCTGCTGTGGAGCGCAGCGACTGTCAGCGGGCCGAGGAACTCAATGGCTACGACGGTGCCGAGAGGCAGTCGATCAATGGCTGCCAGGAAGGACAGCGTCATCATCGCCGAAGCCAGGCCCAGCAGGATCGGCGCCCGGAGCTCGCGCAGGCTCCATCGCCAGTAGCGCGGGCGGGCCAGCAGGATGAACCCCAGCGCGCCGAGGGTGAGCCTCAGCCAGGCGGTGCCGCCGATACCGATGTCCTCGAACAGCCCCAGGGAGATCGCGGCACCGAGCTGCACGGACAGCATCGACACCACAGCGAGGGACCACGCAGGAGCGCGATCCATGGGGTTGCCCGTCATAGTGCACAATGATGCACTATGACGGAGAAGGATCACCACGCAGCCTCGACGGACGAGATCGACCTCGTGCCTCTGGCCGTCGGACGCCGGGTGCGCAATGCCCGCACAGCCCGAGGCTGGACCCTTGACCAGCTGGCCGAGCGCAGCCGAGTCAGCCGCCGCATGATCGTCAACGTCGAAGCGGGCAGCAACGCCAGCCTCACCACGCTCCTGCGCCTGGCGCAGTCACTCCATGTCAGCCTCGCTGACCTCGTCGCCGACGGCGGTGCTGAGGCGCCCGTCCTCGTCTCCCCCGCCGCGAGCCGCAGTCCGTTGTGGACTGGCCCGGCCGGAGGTACCGGCACCCTCCTGACGGCGGCCGACACCCCGGACATGCTGGAACTGTGGGAGTGGTGCATGGAGCCCGGCGAGGAGTACTCGTCCGAGGCCCATCTGCCGGGAACCCGGGAACTCCTTCACGTGCGCTCGGGGACGTTGACGCTGACCGTCGCTGAGGAGAGCCACACCTTGCGAGCCGGCGATGCGGTGTCCTTCGCGGCCGACGTCCAGCACTCCTACTCCGCCGCGGGCGCGCGCACCGCCCGCTTCACCATGACCGTCCTGGAACCGATCGCGAGGGCTCACTGATGACCGACAGAGCCGAACTCCTCCTGAGTGGATCATCGGTGCACGAATAGGTGTGGCAACGGCACCCGGACTACGACACAACAACGGGGGACAAACCTCCCGCCTCCGAAAGGGGCCTCAAACTCCGATGCCTCGTCGCTGGTGGCTGGAATTCCGCAGGAATTCCAGCCACCAGCGACGAGGCATCGGAAGGAGTGGAGGTGCCGGGAATCGAACCCGGGTCCGTGCAGGCCTCTTCTGTTCTTCTACGTGTGTAGCCACGCTGTCGCTGCTCGACCCCCGCACTTCGTGTGGCACTGTGCGGTGACGGTCCAGTCACTGTTTGGTTTTCCTCCCCCTCCCGTGACCGGAGGGCTTGGTGAGTCCCCTAGCGACGCCAGCTCCCGATTCGGGGACGCATCGGGCTGACGGCTGATCTATCGCTTAGGCCGCGAGGGCGAAAGCGTCAGCAGACTGCTTCTTGTTGGCAGTTATGTGTTTCCAAGGATGTTTAACGAGATCACCCTGGATTCTCGACACGCTTCACCAGTCAAGACATCTGTCCGTCGAAACCTGTCACCCCCTGTGGAATTGTCAATCCGGCTGATCCTGTGATCGCGTGGCCGACTTCGATGGTACGCCCATCACTCCGGACAACCAACCCGCCGACGTACGTATTCCCCCCCGCCCCCACACGCGAGTGGTCAGTTATCGGGGCGGCTGAGCGCGAGAAGACCCCGACAACTGACCACTCGCGCGGAGGGTGGCAGGTGCGAGGGGCGTCACGGACGGACGAGGTGCGCCTCGCCGTCAGCATCCGGCTCCATGTGGGCAGGAAGCCGCACGAACAAGGCCCCCATCACCACTGCGGCCGGCAGCACCGTGCTCGCCACCAGAACAGCCGTGTAGTCACCGGTGAGGTCATGCCCCACGGCGAAGAGCACCGGACCCAGTGCCGTGCCGGCCACGGCCAGGGCCGTGACGACCCCTCGGATCGCGCCGATGTGGAGGGTGCCGAAGTACCGCGGCAGTTCCGTCGCCTCGACCACTCGGGCGGCTCCGCCTGATGCTCCCAGCAGTGCTCCGAAAGCGATTCCGAGGACCCCGGGGGATGCCACGGTGACCAGCAGCAGGCCTGCGATGAGCAGGAGCATCGACAGCACGAGAACGAGGCGGGCGGAGACCCGATCGGCCAGCGCACCCACGCCGAGTGTCACCGCGACCGTGGCCAGCGGCCGGCGTTCGCCATCCTCCAGCGTGGCGATGCTGCCCGGCGCGATCGCCTTCGAGCGCCGGTCCATCACCAACTCGTTGTCAAAGACCCAGGGCGCGCCATGACGAATGGCACGCGCATTGGCCTTGGGTTCCAGGCGGATCGTTGGGCAATCGGGTGATTGTGGCTCGGCCATGTGTTATCATCCAGTTTTCTGACAAGATCCTGCCTAGCCTGCCCCCATGCACAAGGAAACCCGAAA
>JAUHZW010000082.1 GCA_030425745.1 Actinomycetes bacterium | reverse complement strand
CCAAGGACGAGGCCGTCAACTCCATCCCGGGCATCGACTCCATCACCCAGAGCTTCGGCATCCTGGTCGGTCTGACGTTCATCATCGGAATCGTCGTGATCGGCTTCTTCTTCCTCATCCTCACGGTGCAGAAGATGCGCACCTTCACCCTGTTGCGGGCGATCGGCTCGTCGACCGGGCGCCTCGCGGGCACCGTCGCCCTCCAGATCACGCTGGTGGTGCTGGCTGCGTCCGTCATCGCGCTCGCACTGACCGTGTTCGCGGTCCGCGGCATCGACACCGGCATCCCCGCCACCCTTGACCCGGCCACGGTCATCGGCACCATCGCGGCGGTCCTCGTGTTCTCGCTCCTCGCTGGTCTGCTGAGCATCCGTCGCATCGCCCGGATCGATCCGGCCTCCGCCGTCGGGAGCCGCTGATGCTCGCCCTGCGTGAACTCCAGCGCGGACGCGGTCGCTTCGCGGCGATCGTCTCCGCACTCGGCCTCCTGGTCTTTCTCGTGCTCGTCCTCGGAGCACTGGCCGACGGCCTCTTCTACGGGGCGACCGGAGCGGTCCGTTCGACCTCCGCGACCGCCTATGCGTTCGACGACGAGGCGGAGGGCTCGCTCGTTCGCTCCCGCCTCACCCGCGACGACGTCGCCCTGCTTGCCGACGCTCCGGGAGTCGAGAGTGCGGGTCCGGTGGGCGTGCTCCTGACCGGCGGCACTGGTCCGGAGGGTGACGTCAGCGTCGCCGTCTTCGGCATCGATCCCGCGGCGGCCGGGGCTCCGGTCACGCTGTCCGAGGGGCGTCTGCCTGAGCCGGGTGAGACCGGCGTCGCGGCCGCCGACACCCGGCTGGAGTCGGACGGCATCGGCATCGGCTCCGTCATCAGTGTTGGGGGCGTCGAGACCAGCATCGTCGGCATGGTCGACGACGCCTCGTATCAACTGCAGCCGACCCTGTGGACGGCTCTGGACACGTGGCGCGACATGCGTGATGCCGTGCGGCCCGAACTGCGCGGGCAGCCCGACGTGATCAACGCCGTCGCCCTGACCACGGCTCCGGGCGCGGATCTCTCTGCGATCGCCGCCACCCTGCCGGGATCGACGGTGCTGACTGCTGAGGCCACCGGGTTGGCCATCCCCGGAGTGGAACAGCAGGCCTCGACGCTCAACGCGATCATCTACACGACCCTTGCCGTCGCCGGCCTGGTGGTCGCGCTGTTCTTCGCTCTGCTCGTGCTAGAGAAGCGTGAGCTCTTCGCGGCCCTCAAGGCCCTCGGCTCGTCCACCTGGCGACTCGGGTCCGGCGTGATCGCCCAGGCCGCCGTGTCGTCCTTCCTCGGCGTGGTCGTCGGGGCGATCGTGGCCCGGCTCTTCGGCCTGATCATCCCGGCGAATGTGCCGACCCTGTTCCGCTTCGACACCCTCATGACCATCGCTGTCTTCACCATCGTCGCCGGCGTCGTCGGAGCGGTGTTCTCCCTGCGCAGGATCGCCCGCATCGATCCCGCGACCGCCATTGGAGGTGTGCTGTGACCGACGATCCCGTGGTTGATGCAACGGATGCCGTGCCCGACGGCCCGGGTCCCACACCGGCCGAGGATGCCGGGCGCCATGCCCACGCGCTCCTGCGAGTCGACTCCGTGTCGAAGGTGTACGGCTCCGGGCACACCGAGGTCACGGCAGTGGCCGACGCGACGATGTCGGTCGATCAGGGCGAGTTCGTCGCCCTGTTGGGTCCCTCGGGCTCAGGCAAGACCACCCTCATCTCGATCATCGGCGGACTTCTGCAGGCCAGCAGCGGTTCGGTTCACCTCGGTGACGTCGATGTCACCTCACAGTCCGCCCGCGAGCTGACCCGCTTCCGGGCCGAGCGCGTCGGCTTCGTGTTCCAGTCAGCCAACCTGGTGCCGTTCCTGACAGCCCGCGAGAACCTCCTGTACGTCACCTCCCTGATCAAGGGCAGTTCCCGGTCTGAGGCGAAGGCACGTGCCGACCAGCTGCTGGAGGAGCTCGGTCTTGCGGATCGGGCCGGCAATCTCCCGGAGCAGCTCTCCGGTGGCGAGCGTCAGCGCGTCGCGATCGGCCGCGCCCTGATGAACGATCCCGACCTCGTGCTCGTGGATGAGCCGACCGCGGCTCTCGACACCGCTCTCGGGCGTCAGGTCGTGGAGATGCTGCGGCGCGAGATCAAATCCCGGGGCAAGACCGGGATCATGGTCACGCATGACCTGCGCATGGTCGAGTACACCGATCGGGTGTTCGAGATCCTGGATGGCGAGCTGACTCACGTCGAGGAGCCCAGCGCACTCAGCCACTGAGGCTCGGCCTGAGCCACTGACCGGCTGCCATACGGCAGACTGCGCGGGTGCAGCGAGAGTCCTGGCGTACCAGCGTCCGGCTGGCCATGCGCGAGGCCGGGAAGGGTCTTCGCTCCCAACCGAGGATCCAGACCACCTGGTCCAGTGCGGTGCGGCGGTCGATCGTCGTTGTCGGCTTCATCGCGGCCGGTGTCGCCTTCGGTGACCTCGCTGTCGTGGTGGGTGGGGCCTTCGGGGCGCTGCAGGTGGGCTACGCCGACGTCGGGCTGCCGCTCGGTCGTCTGGTGCGCTACCTCCTCGTCAACACGGTGGCGATCGGTGCTGCGGTCTTCATCTCGGCGACCATCGGTGGCACGTGGTGGACGGTGCCGTGGCTCATCGGGCTGGCCATGCTCGCGGGGGCCCTGTCGAAGAGTGCACCCGCAGCAGCGACCTCCACGTTCAACGCACTGGTGCTCGGGATCGTCTTCAGCGGGGTTGCGATGCCACCCTCCGGAGTCACGAACCTGACGCTGTGGATCCTGGCCGGTGCCGTGGCACAGTCGATCTTCTGGCTCGTGTGGTGGCGATGGGATCGCCGAGCCCATGTCAGCCTTGCGCTGGCCAATGATCTGGAGTCCGTCCGTCGCATGGTCCTGCGCAAGGCAGAGTTCGGGATGGAGGTGGCCGAGTCAGCCGGTGTCGAAGGTGCTCTGCAGGCCACCCTGCGCAGCGCCGGCATGCCGGACACATCTGTGGACGGCGCGATCGAGGTCGCGTCGTGGGCGGCGCTCGTCCGGCGGGCCGCGATCACCTGGCTCGAGGTGGCGGATCCGAGCCTGCGGGAGCGGGAGGAGCTGGCCGACACCCTGCGCTCAGCGGAGGCGTTGCTGCGGGGGCGGCGACGTCAGCTGTGGCAGCCATGGGAGCACGATGGCCAGGAGGCCTGCGTGAGCGAGCTCAGGGCGGCTCTGACCGGCCTGCACCGAGCAGTGGAGTCGTGGCGCGCGCTGCCGGCGCCGCGCGGCAGTGCGCAGCAGGAGAGCCCCCCGCTGCTGGAATCCCAGTCGCTCTCGTGGCGTCATGCCCTCCGGACGGCCGTCGCGATCGGGGTGGCACAGGCCGTCTCACTGCCGGTCAGCTCCGACCATTCGTACTGGATCCCCCTCACGGTGGCCTTCATCCTGAAACCGGACTGGGCCTACACCCTGATACGCACCATCCTGCGACTCGGCGGGACGATCGCCGCCGTGCTGGTCCTGGGATACACCGCCGGCTGGCTGATCGACCACCGCCTCGCCTACGTGCTGGTCGCGTTCCTGCTCGTCCTCGTCACCCTGCGCTGGACCAGCGGGAACTATGCGATCGCGGCCTTCGCGGTCACAGGCTTCATCCTGCTCATCGACAGCACCCTCGATCGGGGCCCCGACCTCCCACTCGAACGGCTCGTGTTCACCGTGACCGGTTCCCTCATCGGACTTGCGGCAGCGCTGCTCGTCCCGACGTGGGTCAGTCGAGACGTTCCGGGCACGGTGCGCGAGGCCGTCGCGAGCCTGCGAGATGGGGCGCTGGTCATCCTGCCGACATCAGGTGTCGCGGCTCCTGACAAGACCTACGTGGCGGGCCTGCGGATCAGGGACGCGATCGAGCGGCTGCGCGTGGTCGCCGTGGGCACCGCCCTCGAGCCCCGTGGACGCTCCCTCTCGACAGCGGCCCTGCTCGACATCCTCGACCGCGGACAGCTCGTGCTGGTGCGGCTCTGGGCTCTGGGCACCTATGAGCTCATGAGCGCTCGGAACGGCTCCGGGCCGCCTGTCCCCGCGGAGGTCGAGAGCCACGTCCGGGTGACCCTCGACCGAGCCTGCCGCGATGTCGGGGCGGAGCCTGACGCTGCAGACACCGCCCACGGCGACCCCCGCTCGCCACTGCCCGCCGCGATGGCCCGCGCGGCCGATGAGGGCTTCGTCACGCAGGCGACCCCGCTCACGGCGGACGAGAAGGATCGGGTGATGCTGCTGGCCGCTCAGTTCGAGCGCGATGTGCTCCGCCTGGCCGACAGCGTTCGACATCTCGGGCTGCCGGAGCAGGAAGCCGGTCAGGACGCCTCGCGACCCTGACGGGCGTGCTCAGTCCGTCCGCTCGCGACCCTGACGGGCGTGCTCAGTCTGTCTGCTCGCGACCCTGACGGGCGTGCTCGAGCAGCACCTCCCGCAGCGATCGCTCGATCGCCGGCGGAGGCACCTCGATCTCCACCCAGTTGTCCGCTGTCAGGCGAGTGCCGTACACCTGGATCTGCACCTCCGGACGCCCCTGCCGCTCCCCGTCATGCAGGCTGAACCGCCAGAAGTGCCATGGGCAGGTCACGCAGCCGTCCTTGATCACCCCTTCGCTCAGCGAGGCGCCGTTGTGGGGGCAGGTATCGGCCACGGCATGGGGTTCACCGGAGATCTTGGTCAGCAGGATCGGCTGATCCTCCAGAACCACTCGGTAGGCATGGTTCTCGGCCAGCTCGTCCAGATGGACGACCCGGAAGACATCCACGGCCGTGCTACGCGTCTGGACGCAGGACCGAGATCGGCACCCCGCCGATGGCCCAGTCGTCCTTGCTGACCTCGTACAGGGCCACACGGATGCGCTGGGGATCCCCACCGAGGACCTCGGCGGTGGCGTCATTGAGACGCTTCATGAGCTCGTGCTTCTGCTCGACCGTCCGACCCTCCATGAGGGTCACCTGGATGAAGGGCATGGATGCTCCTTGGCTGTGGTGGTGATGTGTGGTCTGCTCAGCGGCAGGCGAGCTCGACGGTACCGAGTCGGTCGAAGCGGGCCACCACGGTGTCGCCCGGAGCGACCGGGATCGCCTCGGTCAACGCACCGGCCATGACGACCTGGCCGGCCTCAAGCCCCTTGCCTCGGGTCGCCAGCTGGCGCACCATCCAGGCCACGGCTGATGCCGGATGACCCATCACGGCGGCGCCGGCCGCGGTCGCGACCAACTGGCCGTTCTTCTCGAACGAGCAGCCGACCAGGCGCAGATCGATCCCCATCGGGTCGGTGCCCATGCCACCGAGCGTGAAGCCGGCGCAGGACGAGTTGTCCGCGATGACGTCCATGAAGGTGAACTTGTAGCCGGTGAAGCGGGAGTCCAGGACGTCGATGGCGGGGAAGACGAACTCCGTGGCCGCCAGCACCTGAGCCGCGGAGACCTGCGGACCCTCGAGATCACGGCCGAGGAGGAAGGCGATCTCCGGCTCGCAGCGGGGCTGGATGTAGTCGCTGCAGACGAGCTCGTCGCCTGTGTCGATCTGCATGTCCGCGGTGAGGATTCCGTACAGCGGCCGGTCGACATTCATCTGCACCTGCTTGGCGCGGCTGGTGAGGCCGAGCTTGCCGCCGATGATCGTGGCACCCTCACGGACCCGTGCGTCGACCACCGCGTCCTGCACGTCGTACGCCGTGTCGAAGTCCAGGTCCGGGTAGGTGTTGGTCAGCGGCGGGATCCCGGTGCGGTTACGCGCGGCGTCGATGAGGGTGCGGGCGATCTCCTCCTTGGGCAGGTCGGTCATGCGGAGGCTCCGTTTCCGGTGGATTCCTGTTCGGCGTGCTTGGTGGCGAGTTCGAGGGCGACGTCGATGATCATGTCCTCCTGGCCGCCGACGACCTTGCGCTCGCCGAGTTCGAGGAGGATGTCGGCGACCGGGACGTCGTAGCGTTCGGCGGCACGTTGGGCGTGGAGCAGGAAGCTGCCGTAGACGCCGGCGTAGCCGAGGATCAGGCCGGCACGGTCGATCACCTGCTGACGCGGCATGAGGGGTCGGACGACCTCCTCGGCGAGGTCCATCAGGACGAACGGGTCGACACCGGTCTCGATGCCGTACTTGTTCGACACCGCGGCGAGGATCTCGGTCGGGCAGTTGCCGGCACCGGCGCCGAGGCCGGCGGAGGTGCCGTCGAGGTTCTGCGCGCCCTCCTCAAACGCGGCGATCGAGTTCGCCACCGCCATCGAGAGGTTGTTGTGGGCATGCACGCCGATGGGCACCTCGATGTTCTCCACCAGGGCGTTGACCCGCCGGCGCACATCCTCGGTGGTCATCGCACCGGCGGAGTCGGCGATGTAGATGGTGTCGGCGCCGTAGGACTGCAGCAGCTTGGCCTGCTCGACCAGCCCCTCAGGTGAGTTCGCATGAGCCATCATCAGGAACCCGATGGCCTCCATGCCGAGGGACTTCGCGACCTTGATGTGCTGCTCGGTGATGTCAGCCTCGGTGCAGTGCACCGCGATGCGGGCGACCTGCACACCCATCTCGTTCACCTCGCGCAGGTCATCGGCCAGGCCGATGCCCGGCAGCAGCAGGCAGGCGATCTTCGCGTTGGTGGTCACCTCGCACGCGCGTGCGATGAGTTCCTTCTCCGGAACTGCGGAGAAGCCGTAGTTGAAGCTCGAGCCGCCGATGCCGTCGCCATGGGCGATCTCGATCACCTGCACGCCCGCGGCATCGAGGCCCTGGACGATCTTCACGACATCGTCGGCGTAGTACTGGTGGCTGATGGCATGGGAACCATCGCGCAGCGTCGAATCGATCAAACGGTAGTCCGTGCTCATGTCACGCACCTGCCTTCTGCTCGGCCTTGTGGTGGGCGATCGCCTCACCGACCCTCTGGGCGGCGGCGGTCATGATGTCGAGATTGCCGGCATAGGGAGGCAGGTAGTCGCCCGCGCCCTCCACCTCCAGCAGCACGACGGCTCGGTGGGGGACCTCACCGCCGGGGGTCAGGTACGGACCCTCCTCGATGACCGGCGGGTTCTTCAGCCGGTAGCCGGGAACGTATTTCTGCACGTCCTTCTCCATGGCGTAGATCGACTCGATCACCGCGTCATGGTCCGCGCCCTCCGGAATGCCGCCGAACACGGTGTTGCGCATCATGATCGGCGGCTCCGCCGGGTTCAGGATGATGATCGCCTTGGAATGCTCGGCACCACCGATCTCCCGCAACGCGGTCGACGTGGTCTTGGTGAACTCGTCGATGTTCTGCCGCGTGCCCGGCCCGGCAGAACGGCTCGACACGGTCGAGACCATCTCGGCATACGGCAGGTGGTCGATCGCCCGCCGGATCGCGTAGACCATCGGCGTGGTCGCCTGCCCCCCGCACGTGACCATGTTGATGTTGGGCGCATCGAGGTGCTCGGTGAGGTTCACCGCAGCGATCACCTTGGGGCCGATGGCGGCCGGTGTCAGGTCCACCGCCACGATCCCGGCGTCCTTGTACCGCTCGGCCTGCGCGACATGCACGTAGGCACTCGTGGCGTCGAACACCATGTCGATGTCATCCGCGTGGTCGATGATCCAGTCCGGCCCCTCGTGCGGGCCCTCGATGCCCATGCGGCGCGCCCGCGCCAGACCGTCGGACTTGGGGTCGATGCCCACGAGGGCGACGAGCTCAAGGGGAGTTGTGCCGGAGCCGGAGGCGTCCGTGCCCTTCAGCAGCTTGATCATCAGATCGGTGCCGATGTTGCCTGAACCCAGGATTGCGCAGCGCATGTTCCCGGCCCTCCTACTCGCTCGCCATGCGGATGGTGATCGGCCCCAGCCGATCGAACTCGGCGCGGAACACGTCGCCCGGGGCGACCGGCACCATCGCGTGGAGGGCGCCGGTCATGATGATGCTGCCTGCCGGGAGGCTCACTCCCAAGGGAGAAAGCGTGTTGGCGAGCCAGGCAACGGCAGCTAGGGGATCGCCGAGTGCCGCGGCACCGGCACCGGTAGCGATGACTTCGCCGTTCTTGGTGAACACCATGCCGATGAGTCGAGGATCGATGTCGGTGAGAGGTACGACGACGTTGCCGAGAGCGATAGCTCCATTGCTGGCTAGGTCGGCGACGGTGTCGGCGATCTTGATCTTCCAATCGCGAATGCGGGAGTCGACAATCTCAATGGCCGCGACCAGGCCTTCAGTGGCTTGAAACGCATCAGCGACAGTGCAGTGCGGGCCCGATAGTTCTGATCCCAAGATGACGGCGATTTCTGCTTCGACTCGGGGAGCGATGTACTGGGCTACATCAACCGTGGAACCGTCTCGATGCACGGTACTCGCGAAGACGGGCCCGAAGTCCGGCTGATCAACGCCCAGAAGTTGCTGCATCGGCGCGGAGGTGAGGCCGAGTTTGTATCCGCAAATCTGCTCGCCGTCCTCGAGCAGGCGAGCGACGAGGCGCTGCTGGATGTGGTAGCCGTCTTCCATGACAAGGTCGGGTAGGTCCGCGGTGAACGGATTAATCGGCACCCGTGTTTGCCTCGCCT
>JAUHZW010000081.1 GCA_030425745.1 Actinomycetes bacterium | reverse complement strand
CGCCTCCGGCGCGGTCGACATCGTCGTCACGAACCCAGACGGCACAGGGACGTCAAGCGGCGGCTATCGCTACTTCGAGGCCCCGGCCGCCACGTCCATCGACACCGCCAGCGGCAGCACGGCCGGCGGTGACTTCGTCACCATCTCCGGCACCGACTTCGCGCATGCCGATGTTCAGGACAGTCGGTGGATCGATGTCTCCTTCGGCGGCAGCAGCGGCACCGTCTGGCTGGTCTCCCCGACGTCCGTCACGGTCGCCACCCCGGCCAACAGCGCCGGCACCGTCGATGTCGTCGTCACCACCCCCGGCGGCAGCAGCACTCTGGCCAACGCCTTCACCCACGTCACCCCGGCCCCCGCTCCGTCCAGCGGAGGAGGCGGCGGCGGGTCTTCGTCGTCGTCCTCCTCCAGCAGCTCCGAGTCCGACGCCGGCGGTGGGGGCGGCGGTCTGAACGAGATCACCACCATCGCGCCGGCAGCCTCCGGTGCTCCCGGTTCCGTGATCGCCCTCGCCGGCTGGGGCCTGTCGACCACCCGCGGCGTCTACTTCAACGACTACCCGGCCGCCTCGTGGAAGGTCGTCAGCGACAGCCACGTCGAGGTCGTGGTGCCCGACATACCGCCCGGCGTCTACGTGATCCACGACGTCCTCGCTCCGGAGGTCGGCCGCGCCTCGTTCTGGGAAGGGTTCCACGTGCTGCCCCGGAGCGCCGCCACCCCGGTGACCGGGACCCCGCCCGCGCTCGGGACGACACCGGGCACGGCCCCGGCCGCTCCGTCGACATCGAGTGCCGCCGACCTCGTCGGCTTCCGCCCCAACTCCTCGGCCCTGTCGGCGTCGACGAGGACGAAACTCACCCGGATGACCAAGAAGCTCGGCTCCGGCGAGGCCACCGGCACGGTGCTGGTGTTCAGCGACAAGCGGGGCACCGCGAAGTCGAAGAAGGTCGCTCGGGCTCGGGCGAAGAACGTCGTCTCCTTCCTCCGGTCTCAGGGCGTGGAGGGCGAGATCCGGACCATCATGGAGAAGGGCAGCACCAGAACCCTGCGCAAGAGCGCCGTCGTGCGCCTCTCCACCGACCCGGGAGCCAGCACCGTGACCACCGGAGAACGCGTCAACTCACTCATCGTCCGCTACGCCAAGGGGGTGTCACCCACCCAGAACGGGGCGGTCCGCGGCTCGGCCGATGTCACCGGCGGGCTCGGCACGGGGATGACCCTCGGCCCGAACCTCGGCCTGCGGATGTACCGCGTCGACTTCGCCTCACCCGTCACGCTGGCTCAAGCCGACAGGGCCGCCGCGCAGATGATGACGGACAAGGGCGTGCAGTTCGCCGAACCGGACCGCATCGTGCGCGCGACCATCACCGCGAACTGACGGCGACCCCGGCCCCGAACACCTGAGCGGTCGGCCCCCCGCCGGCGAGGGCGTGAGCCGCCAGCACCACGGCTGCGGAGTTCCATGTCGGCTGGTCCGCGGTGAAGTGCTCCCCCGGCTCGTCGAACCGCTCCCCCTCGAAGTTCATGCCGCACCAGTAGGAACCATCCTCGTGGCGGAGGAACTGCACCCACTCGAACAGGGTCGTCGCCCGCTCGCGGTCGCCGATCGCCTGCAGGGCCAACACCAGCTCGCAGGTCTCCGCGGCTGTGACCCACGGTCGGTCGGCCACGCATCGCACGCCGAGTCCCTCGACCACGAATTCGTGCCACCGGGCATCGATGCGCGTCCGGGCCGCGTCACCGACGAGGACACCCGCGAGGACCGGGTAGTACCAGTCCATCGCCCACCGGGACTTGTCGAGGAACTCATGCTCGCGGTGCTCGATCGCCTCGGCGAGCAGCACGAGGGCGACATCCCAGTCCGGGCGGGCATGCCCGAGTCGCTCGGCGATGGCTATCCCGGCACGCAGGCTGAGGTGGATGCTCGATGAGCCGGTGAGGAGTGCACCGTCGTCGGGGTCGTCCGCGCACCAGGCGATGCCGCCCCAGGCGAACTGCTGCTCGACCACGTGGTCGAGGGCGGCCGCGACCACCGGCCAGAAGTCGGCGAGGAACGCGAGATCGCCCGTGGCCAGATAGTGGTGCCACGCACCCACCGCCACATAGGCCGAGACGTTCGTGTCCAGCGTGGCATCCAGCACCTCATCGCCCGCGTAGTACTGATGCCAGCCGCCGTGCGGCAGCTGCCGCGTGCGCAGCCACATCAGGGCCCGACGTGCGTCCTCATGGCGCCCGCCGGCGTCCAGCGCCATCGCTGCCTCGACCAGATTCCAGGGGTCGAGCTTGCCGTCTGCCACCCACGGGATCCGACCATCGGAGCCCTGCACGCAGGCGATCGCCGTGACCGTCCTCGCCACGTCGGAGCGCGTCACTGTGGCCGTGATCACGGCTTCTCCGCGTACAGCACGAGGCTCTTGCCCAGCCAGGGGTTCAGCGCGTCGTCCAACCGCCTGAGCCCCGGCGGATCCTCCATGATCTGCGTGACGAGAACGTCGTGATAGCGGCGCGCGACGAGGCGGTCGCCGTTGTTGACACCGCCGGCGCAGCGGATCCACCAGTAAGGGGAGTGCAGCGCATGCACGCGGCGGGAGCCGCGGACCATCAGGCCGGCACCGCGGAGACGCCCCGCGAGCTGCCGCTTGCCGTAGATCCGCACATGTCCGCCGGGGGTGTCGTGATACTCCGAGTCGAGCCACCAGTTGACCCGCTCGGGGAAAGACGACGGCACGGTCACGGCGATCCGCCCACCCGGGGCGAGCACGCGGGCCAGTTCGCCGATCGCCGCGATGTCGTCCGGGATGTGCTCGAGCACCTCGGCGGCGATGATGCGGTCGAACGCCGCATCCTCGAACGGCAGCTCGAGGGCGTCGCCGTGGACGCACGTGAGCTCGCCGCCGGCAGGAACCTCCCCCTCGGCCACCATCGCCTCGGCCATCTCCCGCACGCCGTCGAGCTCGGCCTGGTCAGCATCGAACGCCACGACCGTCGCGCCGCGCCGCAGCGCCGCGAACGCATGGCGCCCGCCGCCGCAGCCCATGTCGAGAACCCGGTTCGCACGGGTGAGGCCGAACAGGTCGAGGTCAACCGTGAGCATGGTGCCCCTGCCGCTCCCAGCTCTCGGCCAGTTCGGCCCGCCACATGTCGACCAGGCCCTCGGCGTGCGATCGCCAGGTGAAGCGCTCCAGCACGCGGGCACGCCCGTTCTGAGCCAGCCGGCGCTGCTGCGGCTCGTCGTCCAGCACCTCCACGATCATCGCGGCGAGCTGGGACGGGTCCCCCGGATCGACGGTGCGCGCCGCCTCGCCGTCGGGTCCGACGACCTCCGGGAGCGCCCCGCCCGTGGTCGCCACGACCGGGACGCCACAGGCCATCGCCTCGGCTGCGGGCAGGGAGAAGCCCTCGTACAGGGACGGCACGACGGCGACCTCCGCCTCGGCGTAGAGCTCGACGATCCGATCGTCGGACACCCCGCTGACGAACTCGACGGCCCCCTCGAGACCGAGCGACTCGATGAGCGCCGGCACCGCACTGTCCTCCTTGAGCCGGCCGATGACCACGAGGTGCGCGTCAGGGCGTTCGACGCGGACCTTGGCGAGGGCATCGAGCAGGACGGTGAGCCCCTTCAGGGGCACGTCCGCCGATGCCGTCGTCATGAGTCTCCCGGGCACTCGCGGGACCTCCGGGCGCGGACGGAAGAGGTGCTCGTCGACGCCGATCGGCACGACGGTCATGTGCTCCGCGGGCACTCCCATCTGGGCGGCGATGTCGCGGCGGGATGATGAGGAGACCGTCACGACCCGCGGGATCTGCGGAGCGACCTTCACCTGCATGCGCAGGAAGCCGTACCACCGCCACAGCGATGCCTTGCGACGGATGCCGCGCGCGTGTGCAAGGTCGAGCTCGCGGTCGACGGTGATCGGGTGGTGGATGGTCGCCGTGACGGGCCAGCCGTCGCGCATCATCTTCAGCACCCCCGTGCCGAGGGACTGGTTGTCGTGGACGAGGTCGAAGTCCTCGCGGCGGGTGCGCAGGAGTCGGTGGGCACGCTCGCTGAACGCCCAGGGCTCGGGGAACCCGGCCGTGCACATGAGGGCGAACTCGCGGACGTCGACCGAGTCGCGGAACTCACGGAGATGCGGCACCCGGAAGGGGTCGGGCTGGCGGTACAGGTCCAGCCCGGGGACCTCGACGAGTTGCTGCGGATCGTCCAGCTGCGGCCATGGCTGGCCCGAGAGGACCTCGAGGTGGTGTCCCAGCGCGGCCACCTCGCGGGCGACGTAGCGCGTGTAGACGCCCTGACCCCCGCAGTGCGGGTTGCCGCGGTAGACCAGCCACGCCACGCGGAGCGGCTCATCGCGTCCGGGCGGCTGCCGGGTCAGATGGCGGGGCACAGGGGGAACCTACCCCGAGGCGTGCGTCGGCTACCCTGTGCGTGCACCTCGCGGGTGTAGCTCAATGGTAGAGCCCCAGCCTTCCAAGCTGGTCATGCCGGTTCGATCCCGGTCACCCGCTCGCATCCACGCGAGTGGCCAGGACTGCCGTCCAGCACTGACGGCCGTCAGCTGTCGGGCCCATCGGCCATGATGGCCCCGTGCGTCTCCTCCACACCTCGGACTGGCATCTGGGTCGAGGCCTGCACGGGTACTCCTTGGCCGGTGCCCAGCAGCAGGTGCTCGACGCCCTGGTCGATCTCGCGATCGAGCGCGAGGTGGACGCCGTCATCATCGCCGGAGATGTCTACGACCGCACCTACCCCGGCATCGACGACGTGCGCATGCTGCGCGCAACCCTGACCAGGTTCCACGAAGCCGGCATCCCGATCGTCTGCACGGCAGGCAACCATGACGAGGGGGCGAGGCTGGCCGCCTTCGGCGACCTGCTCGATGACACCGTCACCGTCATCGGTGAGTACTCGCAGGTGGGTCAGGTGGTCCCGCTGGCCGACCAGCACGGCCCGGTTGCCATCTACCCGCTCCCCTACCTGCACCCGGACGGCGCGCGCCACGCGCTGAGCACCCCCGGAGAAGACCTGCTCCCGCGCACCCACGAGGCCGTCATCGGCGAGGCCATGCGCCGGGTCCGCACTGACCTCGCTGCGCGCCGGGAGTCCGACCCGTCCACCCGCGCCGTCGTCGTCTCCCACGCCTTCGTCGTGCGTGGGAGCGAGACCCCCGACGAACTGCACCGCGAGCAGTCCGAGAGTGAGCGGGACATCGCCGTGGGCGGCGTCCCCTCGGCTCCCACGGCCGTCTATGACGGTGTGCACTACGTGGCGCTCGGTCATCTCCACGGCCCTCGCACCGTTCAGGAGCAGTCCCTGCCCGATGGCCGCCCGCTCATCCGGTATTCGGGATCACCGCTGCGCTACTCGCTGTCCGAGGCCGACCACGAGAAGTCCGCGACCATCGTCGATCTCGATGCCGACGGGACCTGCACGATCGATGTCGTCCCGCTCCCGCAGCCTGCCGGCATGGCCCGGCTCCGCGGATCGCTCGACGAGTTGCTGTCAGGCGCCTACGCACAGCACCGGAACGACTTCGTCGAGCTCACCCTGACCGACCGACAGCTGCCCGACACCTACCTGGCTCAGGTCAAGGAGCACTTCCCCCTGTTCCTGCGGGCCCGCACCGACCGAGGCGACGGTCCGGCTCGCCTCGACCAGGCCACCGTCGCTCCGACCCACACCGTGACCCCGCTGGAGACCTTGCGCAGCTTCTACGTGGCCGCGCGGGAGGAGGAGCCGACCGAGGGCATGGAGTCGATCCTCCGCAGTGTCCTCGAGCGTGCCAACGAGAGCCTGCGGCCCTGACATGCGCATCCACTCGCTGACATTCCGCGGCGTCGGGCCCTACCGCGACGAGCAGACGGTCGACTTCGACCAGCTCGGCGAGTCCGGGCTCTACCTCATCAACGGCCCCACCGGAGCAGGCAAATCGACGATCATCGACTGCGTCACCTTCGCGCTCTACGGCAAGCTCGCGAACGCTGAGGCCGACGAGTCCCGACTGCGGTCGGACTTCTGCGGGCCGACCGATCCCACCGAGGTGGCCCTGGAGTTCGAGACGGCTGCCGGCCGATACCGCGTGATCCGGCGCCCTGCCTACCAGCGTGCGAAGGCACGCGGGAGCGGGACGACCACGCAGTCCGCCGAGTGCCACCTGTTTCGCCTCGACGGCCCCGATCAGGAGGCCGTCGCCGAGACCAAGGGAGCCGCAGACCGGGAGCTGCAGACCATCATCGGCCTGACCCGCGACCAGTTCGTCCAGACGGTCGTCCTTCCCCAGGGACAGTTTGCAACCTTCCTGTACTCGGACACGGCTCGGCGCGAGGATGTCCTGAAGCGCATCTTCGACACCCGCCTCTTCGAGCGAGTGGTGGACCTCCTGAGCGCCGATGCCGCATCCGCACGTCAGGAGTCAGCCGAAGCGACGACAGCGATCCAGCAGCGCCTCGGAGAACTCGTCGCGGTCACAGGACTGGACGACGACACCCGAACCACGTGGGACAGGTATGCAGCGGACGTGCTGGACGATGCACTGTCGTCCTCGCTTGATGCCCTTCTCCCCGACTTCGTCGCGGATCGAGACCGAGCAGGCGCCGACGCGAAGAATGCTGAGGCACTCCTCGCCGAGGCTGATGACATGCGAGCCCTGGCCAAAGCCGAGGCCGACGCCCGCGCGGCGGCCGACCGTGCCCGCACGGTGCGCGAGCAGGCGGCTGCGGCGGCCTTGGTCGCCCGGGAGGGTCTGACCCCACATGAGGACCTGGCTGCCGACCTCGCCATCGCCCTCGACGACGCGGACGACGTCGCCGTCTGGCGCGCTCGGGCGTCGGAGGCCATGAGCGCGGCAGGAGAGCTCCGCGGGCTGGTCTCTGACGAGCAGACCCTCGAACACTGGCCGGCCCGACGGGAGGAGGCCGTCCAGCAGATCGAGGACCTCCGCCAGCAGCAGCGTGACGACGAGCAGCGAGCCGCGGCGCTGCCCGGTCTGATCTCGGAGCAGGAGGCCGTGGCTGAGGCCCGCCCCCGTCTGGACGAGGCCGAGGAGGTGCAGGCGCGGGCGGCGCAGGTCAAGGAGGTCGAGGATCAGTACCGGGATCTCGAGGCGGAGGCCGATCGCCGGCCCGCACTGACGGCAGCGGTCGAGCGGGCGGTCCTCGACGCCGAGCAGGCGGACGCGTCCTACGTGGCAGCCAGTCGGGCCTACCGCGAGGGCATCGCCGCGGCACTGGCCGTACAGCTGTCTCCCGGGGCCCCCTGCCCCGTCTGCGGAGCCACCGAGCATCCCGCCCCCGCCCACACCGGCGAGGAACAGGTCGACGCTGAGACGGTCGAGTCGCTCAGGGCGGTGGCCGCCACCGCTCAGTCCGCGGTGGAGACCGCACGGACTCGCCTGGCGGACTCCGTTCGTCGGGTCGAGTCGATCACCGCCACGATCCCCGTCACACGAGAGGAGCTCGCCGAGCAAGCGGCCGAGGTCGCCCTCGACCGACAGGCGCTCGCGGACCGCTCAGCCGCCGCCGATCGTGCCGCCGAGTCCGCCTCCCGTCTGCGCGGCGAGGCGGAGCAGGTCTCCCGACGACTCGCCGCAGCGGCCGCAGACATCTCGGGCCGGGAGGCCTCTCTGAGCACCACGGCCGAACAGATGGAGGTCCGAGCAGATGCCGTCGCGAAGGCCCGTGGCGCGTTCGTCTCGGTGAGCGAGCATCAGGCAGCAGCCGAGAAGTTGGGCGCCGCCCTCGGAGCACTGGCCGACCGACTCAGCGAGCGCAGCGTCGCCGAGGCCGCGGAGCAGTCCGCGCTCGAGGCCCTGGCGGGCTTCCCGGATCGGGAGGGATTCGCGGATGTGGCCGGCAGTCACGCCCGCTGGGAGAGCGCACGGGACGCCCATCTGGAGGCAGATTCCCGCGCTCGGGCAGCCCAGCAGCGGTTGGACCACCTGCAGACCGGCATCGCCGACGTCCGTCGGCTCTGCGCCCAGCGAGCCGACCGCGTTGAGCAGGATCAGGACCTCCTCCATCTCGCCGACCTGTTCTCCGCCGGCCGCGGCAGCGATATCGGCCTGCACATCTATGTGCTGCAGTCACTGTTCGCCACGGTCATGGACGCCGCCAACCGCCGCTTCGAGAGCCTGCTCAACGGCCGGTACCGCCTCGCCCTCGATCCCGGGTACGGCGGAGACGGGCGCCGGTTGCAAGGGCTCGGAGTCCGCGTCGAGGACCGACTCACGGGCGTCTCCCGATCGGCCAAGACCCTCAGCGGCGGCGAGACCTTCTGCGCCTCCCTGGCCCTTGCTCTGGGACTCTCCGACGTCGTGCGCGCGATGGCCGGAGGCGTACAGATCGACTCGCTCTTCATCGACGAGGGGTTCGGCTCCCTGGACAACGAGCAGCTCGACGAGGTGATGGAGATGCTGGGCCACCTGAGCACGGGGGGTCGCCGGGTGGGTCTGATCAGCCATGTCGACACCATGAAGGCGACCATCACCGAGCAGATCGACATCACACCGGCGACCAGCGGTGAGCCGGCGCAGCTCCGGGTCACGTGGATGGACGCGCCGGCCTGATCCGGCCGTTCGGCCGCGTGGGTGTCGAGCAAGATCGCCATCAGCCGCGGGGCATCCAGTTGCCGTGGGCGCCGTAGGGCACCCGCTGGGGCGTGAACACCCGAGCGACGGGC
>JAUHZW010000080.1 GCA_030425745.1 Actinomycetes bacterium | reverse complement strand
AGACCCTGAACATCACCACCACGGTGCAGAAGGGCGGCAAGTTCTCCCTGCACTTCCAGCTCGGCATGCCGGGCACCTACGGCTACCGGGTCGGCTACCTGACCGACAGCGCGACGCCCGAGTTCATCGGCTTCCAGTTCCAGTTCACCACGACGGGCGACGGCAAGGCCGCCCCGGCCGCCGGATCGTCCACCGCGGTCAAGTTGAACGCGACCCAGCTGCGCAAGGCCGGCTTCACCCGTGCGGTGAACACGACCGCATGGCCCGGCACGGCCACCATCAGCTCCAACCGGGTGCCCGCGGGTGCTCCGGTGACGATCCAGGGCACTGCGACCTCCGTGATCAAGCCCGGGACGGTCCTCACTCTCAAGCGGTTCATCCCGACGGACAAGTACGGCTCGGGCAGCTTCGAGCCACTGCCCATCCAGACTCAGGTGGCCACCGATGGCACCTTCCAGCTGACCTTCGAGATCAACCAGGTCGGCCGCTACGGATACAGCCTCGGCACCGTCCTGGGTGAGGAATACGCCGGTATGGAGTTCCAACTCCGCACGACGTAGCCATCAGGCGCCCAACCCGGCGCAGCACAGTCACGCGACACGGCGTCCTCCGCTCCTTCCGGAGCAGGGGGGCGCCGTGTCTGCTGTTGAACCGAGCCGGAGTCGATCCTTTAGGGGTACCCCCAAGAACACCGTCGGTCATGACGGCTTCCCGTCATGTCGCGGCTAGCGTCCGCTCAGCATCTGCTCAGCATGTGCGCCCAAGGAGGTTTGTGGACGTGGTCCGAGCTCGTCATCACGGCTGGTTTTCGGTACTCCTCGGCCTTGCGGTGGGGCTTGTCCTCGCCCTGGCGGTTCCCGCGGCGTCGGCGGACTCCATCCAGATCCAGTCGTACGAGCGGGCTGATGCCAGCGAGGAATGCGCGCCACAGGAAGGCGAGACGCCTTGGCAGGCCGACTGGGGCTCAGACTCATCGTGGCACCCGAGTTGGGAGCAGTGGGCGAACGACGGCCTCGGTGGCCCGGTCTGCACCCGGCAGATCGTCTGGGCGAGGAGTGCGCCTGCCTCATCCAATGGAGCTGGCGGCGCTGGTGGCGGTAGCGCGTCCGCCACGTGCTCGTCAGCCGCGGACTGTGTGGTCGGGGACATCGGCCCGGGCGGCGGCCTCGTCTTCTACGTCGCCAGCGGCGTGGCCTACGAGATGGCCCCGAACACCTGGGGATCTGCCGAGGGCGGCATCGCGTGGTGCGACACCACCACCGCGTTGGCAGGGACCGTGAGTGCGGTCGGATCCGGCAGCGCCAACACGACCCGGATGCTGGCCGGCTGTTCGTCAGGAGCAGCGCAGGCAGTGCAGTCATATGTGGGGGGTGGATTCTCGGACTGGTACCTGCCCTCTCAGTACGAGTACAACGCCATGTGCACCTACGCCGCAACCGGCGTCGGGGCTGCTGATCCGACGGCGACGTGCAGTGGGCCCCAGACCTCCGCATTCGCGGCCGGGGATTATGGCTTCGCGAACTACGGATACTGGACCTCGACCCAGTCGCCCGATGTCGGGTACGACCACATGGCCCTGTTCCTCAGGCCGACGTTGTCGACCCCGTTCTGGAATCGAGCCACCAAGACCGATCCCTCGCTCCGGGTGCGTCCGATCAGGTCCTTCTGACGCGAGCTCAGCACCTGGCTCCCGCCGAACCCATGGCCGTGCCGAGCAGGGCCGTGCACCCCGCAAGGACCCGCTAGCGACCGCGCAGTCGCTCGGTCCGGCGCCGGTCACGCTTGGTGGGGCGGCCCGCACCTCGCTCTCGGACGATCGGTGCGGGCCGTTCCTCACGTGGGGGCGGTGGGGGTGAGTGGTCTTCATAGTTCTGCGCTGCGATGGTCGCGCTGACCCGCTTGGTGAGCAGCCCCGTGACCACGAGGATTCGCTCACCTCCCGGGGTCATGGCCCGGACGGTGTCCCCGACCTTGACCTGGTGGGCGGGCTTGACCCGGGATCCGTTCACCCGGACGTGTCCGCCACGGCAGGCGTCGGCGGCTGCTGAGCGGGTGGGATAGACCCGCACCGACCACGTCCATGCATCGACGCGAGCGCGGGATGTGTCGGAGGAGTCGGCCACACGAGCAGGATAGGGCGGCCAAACGTGTGGAGCCCCCGGTCAGGTTTGAACTGACGACCTACCGCTTACAAGGCGGTTGCTCTACCACTGAGCTACAGGGGCGTGGGCCACGAGTCTAGGACCTGGCAGGCCTCATGCCTGATGCGCCTTGGCGCTGGAAGCCCGCACCGTCGTCCCTCGTGCCAGACTGGTCGCATGAGCCGCCGCGATGAGGCCACTGCGATGCTCCGACAGAGGGGCGCGATCTTCGCCTACGTCTTCGGCAGCGTTGCACGTGGCGAGGCCCAGGCGACCTCAGACCTCGACATCGCGGCGTATTTCCCCTCGCCCGGCCCGGCGTCCTTCGAGATCACCGTGCCGACCGGGGTCGACCTGCTGGTGCTGAATTCGGCTCCCTTGGAACTGGCGGGTCGTGTCGCACTTGAAGGAGTCCTGCTGTTCGAGGACGACCCTGCCGAGCGAGTGCGCTGGGAGGCGACGACCCGCAAGATCTATCTGGACGAGCGATATCGGATCGAGCGGGCCCATCAAGACTTCCTCGAGTCGGTGTCACGTGGTTGATGCCGTCCGCCTCACCCGGCTGCTGAGAACTCTCGACGAGAGCCTGGAGTCGCTCGAGCGTCGGAAGGCGGCCTCCGAGGTCGAGCGGCGCGAGGAGGTGTGGCTCCTCGCGGTCAAGTACCTGTTCGTCACCACCATCGAGAGCTGCATCGACATCGCTCAGCACATCTGCAGCACCGAGCGGCTCGGGGTGCCTGACGACAACGGTGACGCGATGCATCGGTTGGGGCGCGCCGGGATCATCGAACCGGCGACGGCCTCGGCGATGGTTTCTGCGGTGGGCTTTCGAAACGTGCTGGTCCATGAGTACGTGGCCGTGGACGATGCGATCGTCGTCAGACAGTTGGGCGATCACCACGACCTCGCTGACTTCACCCGACAGGTGAGCATCTGGCTGCGTCGCCAGACCTGAACAGCGCGCCGTTCCTCGTCAGGCGTTGAGGAACCGCTCGGCGTTGGTGCGCAGGATCGTGTCCTTCTGGTCGTCGAGCAGGGAGGACTCCCGGACCACGCGCCCGGCCGGTCGCTCCCCGAGCGGGTACGGGTAGTCGCTGCCGAGCACGACGCGCTCCGGGCCGTGGACGTCGAGCAGGACGTTGAGCGCTGGCTCGCTGAAGACGACTGTGTCCACATAGACGCGCGGGGCGTAGTGGCTCGGCGGATGCTCGCTGTCAGCTCCGACGAGATCGCGTCTTTGCTGCCAGGCGTTGTCGGCTCGGCCGGTCCAGTAGGCGAAGGATCCGCCGCCGTGCGCGAATCCGATGCGCAGACTCTCGGGCAGTCGGTCGAACGCACCGGAGAGAGCAAGGCGCAGCAGGCTGAGCTGTGATTCTGCCGGCATGCCGACGAGCCACTCGAGCATCCACGGATCGGTGCGAGGCGCTGGCGTCATGTCCCACGGGTGGACGAACACGGGCACGTCGCGGCTGGCGCAGTGCTGCAGGAAGGTGATGACGCCCTCGTCGTCGAGGTCACGGTCGCCGACGTGGTTGCCGATCTCGACCCCGCGGTGCCCGTTGTCGAGGCAGCGGTCCAGTTCCTGGCAGGCCGCATCGGAATCCTGCAGGGGAACCTGACAGAAGGGCAGCAGTCGATCCGGTGCCTGACCGGTGACCTCGAGGGTGAGGTCGTTGAAGATCCCGGCGACGCGGGCAGCATCGTCCGGGTCGTTGTCGTAACCGAAGAACACCGGAGTGGGCAGCACCACTTGAACGTCGACACCGTCGGCATCCATGTCCGCGAGACGGGTGTCGGCGTTCCAGCACGCATCGGTGATGCGTCGGAACTCCCGGTCACCGCGCATGATCGTCGCCGTCTCAGTGGAGTCGCGGCGCAGCCATGGGGAGTCGGGGGCGCCGAGGTCGGGCCAGCCGGGTGGGACGACGTGCGTGTGAACGTCGGTGACCGGAGGGATCGTCGTCACATCAGCCCTTGCCGGGATGCAGGGTTCCGCACGCGTCACAGGTGCGGGCCTGCTCGTCGTTGTAGAAGGCCTCGAAGACCGGCGGCAGATCGGTCACGATGTCGGTGACCTGAAGTTCTACATCGTGGATGAGGGCATTGCACGACGGGCAGTACCACTGGAAGTGCTCGAGGGTTCCGGGTTCACGCGGACGCTCGAACACCAGGCCGATCGAGCCGGCCTCGGGGCGCTGGGGGGAGTGCGGCACGTTGCGGGGCAGCACCCACATCTCGCCAGGTCCGATGGTCACGGTCTGCGGGCCGTCGTCGGTCTGCAGGTCCACGTGCATGGTGCCCTTGAGCTGGTAGAAGACCTCCTCATAGGGATCGACATGGAAGTCGGTGCGCTGGTTGGGCCCGCCGACCACCATGACGATGAAGTCCTGCTGACCCGGGAACACCTCCTTGTTGCCGACCGGCGGCTTGAGATTCGGGCCGTGCTCGGCCAGCCAGGCATCGAAGTCCAGCGTCGTGGTGAGGTCGTTCGCGTCGTCGGCCATGTCACGCCTCCGGCTTGTAGGCGACGGCCTGCATCTCGATGAGCAGGTCGGGGTGGGGCAGCTCGCGGACGGCGACCGTCGTGCGCGTCGGGCCGTCCTCGGTGAAGAACTCGGCGTACGTCTCGTTGTAGGCGGCGAAGTCGGCCATGTCGACGAGGAAGGCGGTGATCTGCACGAGGTCCGACAGATCGGCCCCGGCGGCGACGAGGATGTCGCGGATGTTCTCGATGACGGCGGCGGTCTGCTTCCGCACGTCGAGCACCTTCTCGCCGTCGACGATGTCGACTCCGACGAACGAGTTGTCGGGGCGGCGGCTCGACGTGCCCGATACGTAGATGAAGTCCCCGGCACGCTTGGCATGCGGGAACCTCCCGCGAGGAGTGGCCTTCCCGGCCACGAGGTGGCTCTGCGTGGACATCAGGCTCCTCTCCTCGCGACGCGGGCCAGGACGCCCAGCGCGGCTCCGGCGGCCACGGCTCCTGCTGCAGCGGCACCGGCCAGCAGCGTGCTGCGCTGCCGCTTGTCGCGCTCGATGACCTCGGCATAGGGGATCGTCGTGAACGAGACCATCTCGTAGCGCGACATGTACTTCCCGGGCAGGGCGCGCTCGAGGGCGTGCTCCACCTTCTTGGACGCGCGGAACGACGGGGACGCGACCTTGTCACGCATCTCCACGAAGTTCTCCTGCGCCATCAGGGCGATCGCCTCGGCGTTGGCCTGCCTGCGCTGCTGGTACATCGGCAGGGCGAGCGTCCAGTCGTCGTCGGTCTCCGCGAGGCAGCGGTCGAGTTCGACGACGTCCTCGAAGCCGCAGTTCGCGCCCTGGCCGAAGAACGGGAGAATCGCGTGGGCGGCGTCACCGATGAGGGCGACTCGGCCTTCCGCCTGCCACGGGTCCACGTGCAGGGTCGCCAGCGGGCCGACCGGGTTGTGCTGGAAGTCGTCGACCAGCGTCGGCATCAGCGGTACGGCATCGGGGTAGACGCGGGTGAAGTGCTCCAGGATCTGCTCGGATGTCTGGAGACGGTCGAAGTCTGCGTCGGGCCAGAACAGCGTGCAGGTGAAACTGCGATCCGGGTTCGGCAGCGCGATCATCATCGACGAGCCACGTGGCCAGATGTGGAGCGCGTCCGGGTCCATCGCGAACTCGCCGTCCACCGCTGGGATGGTCAGTTCCTTGTATCCGTAGGCCTCGGCCTCGGTGACCACGCTCATCCGACCTTCGAACTCCAGCGAGCTGCGCACCGCGCTGCCGAAGCCGTCGGAAGCGATGACGATGTCCGGCTCGAGCACCTCGACGTTGTCACCGTGGGCGATGGCGAGCGATCCCTTGCCGAGGCCGTAGCCGGTGGTGCGCACATCGAAGTGCAGGGTCACGCCCGGCGTGGCCTCCGCGGCATCGAGCAGGGTCTCGTTGAGCGCGCCCCGGCTGATCGAATTGATCGCGCGATCCCCGCTGGCCGAGTAGGACTGGAAGGTCAGGTGGCCGCTCTCGTCGTGCATCATCCGCCCGTGCATCGGCAGCGCGGGTGCCATGACGGTGTCGACGAGGTCGACGCGACGCAGCGCATCGATGCCGCGCTCGGAGAGGGCGAGGTTGATGGAGCGTCCGCGCTCGACCTCGGTCGATCGTGGATCGGGCCGTCGTTCATAGACATCGACCTGATAGCCACGCCGACCCAGATAGCAGGCCAGCAGGGAGCCGACAAGACCGCCACCGACGATCGCCACGCGCGTGTCGGACGTGCTCATGAGATGCCCTTCCCGGAGAGTTCCTGGCTGAGCGCATCCGCCGCCCGCCAGCAGTCATGGAACGTGCAGTACAGGGGTGCCGGGGCGAGCCGGACGATGTCGGGTCGGCGATCATCGGCGACGACGCCCCAGTTCTCGCTCAGTCGCTCGGTGAGATCCGCGGCATCGACCGGCACTCGCACGGACAGTTGCGCGCCGTGGTGGGCGTCGTCAGCAGGCGTCAGGATCGTGACGCCGCAGTCATCCTCGACGGTCTGCAGCAGCCCGCGCAGGTACGCCGTCAGTCGAAGGCTGCGCTCGCGCAGCGCATCCATCCCGACCTCGTCGAAGATCGACAGGGAGGTGCGCACCGGACCCATCGCCATGATCGGGGGGTTGGACAGTGACCATGCGTCGGCGCTGGCCTGCGGCTCGGACTCCGGGCGCATCTCGAATCGGCTCGACGGATCGGTGCTCCACCAGCCCTCGAGTCGAGGGACGGTCTCGTCGTCCAGATGCCGCTCGTGGACGAAGGCTCCGGCCACGGCGCCCGGCCCGGAGTTGAGGTACTTGTACGAGCACCAGGCGGCGAAGTCGACATCCCAGTCATGCAGTTGCAGCGGCACGTTGCCGGCCGCGTGGGCAAGGTCCCAGCCGGCGAACGCCCCGATCTCATGGGTGGCCGCGGTGATCTCGGGGATGTCCATGAGTTCGCCGGTGAGGTAGTTGACCCCGCCGATCATGACCGTGGCGATCGAGTGCGCGTGATCCTGCAGGGTCTGCACGACGTCCTCGGTGCGCAGCACGTCCTCACCCTCGCGGGGTCGCAGCCGCAGAACAGCGGTCTCGGGATCGTGGCCGCGGAAGGCCACGTGGCTGCGCACGGCGTAGGAGTCCGAGGAGAAGCAGCGATCCTCGATGACGATCCGGTGCCTGATCGCGGTGGGTCGATAGAACGACGCGAGCAGCAGGTGCAGGTTGACGGTCAGGGAGTTCATGACGACGACCTCGCGGGGCAGCGCCCCGACCAGCCGCGCGGCCGGGTCGCGCAGGTCCTCGTGGTACGGGAACCACGGACGGTCGGCGTCCATGTGGCCGTGCACGCCGTACTGCTCCCACGCATCGAGATCGGCCATCAGCTCAGCCCGCGTCGCGCGTGGCTGCAGGCCCAGGGAGTTGCCCGCCAGATAGGAGGCGAGGGGGAAGTCACCGCCGGGTGCGGGCGGGATCAGGAACTCGTCGCGCCGCAGGGCCGGGTCATCGACGGAGTCGAGGCTCAGGGCGTGGTCCTCGCTGCAGTCCGTCATGTCCTCATTCAATACCGCCCGGGGCTGTGATGCCCCTCAGTTGCGAGAGGAACCTCACCCAGACGCTGCTCTCCGGGTCGATGAGCTCGAAATGGCCGGAGTCCGGGATCTCGTGCAGCTCGGCCCCGTGGCGCTCGGCGTATGTCTCGGACATTCCCAGCGGCACGACGGAGTCCTGCTTGCCATGCAGGAGGACCACGGGCCGTGCGGGGCTCGGGCTGCGGATCGGGTCAAGGTCGGGACGCTCCGCGGCCGGGGTGCCGAGGAACGCCCGGGCAGCGCCGTCATCGAGGCCCTGCAGGTCGGCGTCGACGAGATCCGCAAGGGGTGCCAGACCGACGGTGCCGGCGATCGGCAGGCTGGCGTCGGCCGCCGCGAGCAGGGCGAGGTGGCCACCGGCGGAGTGGCCGACGAGCACCGCACCGCCGGTGTCGGCCTGCTCCACGCAGTGACGGATGGCCGCGGCGACGTCGTCGACCATGAGATCGGGATGGCCGGGCACTCGCCGGTACTCGATGAGGGCGGTGGTGAAGCCTGCGGCCGCGAGGCCGCCAGCAGCGGAACGGGCATGAGCGCGGTCGTACTCCGGGCGCCAGTAGCCGCCATGGATGAAGACGACGAGGGGCCGATCCGTCTCTTCTGTCGGCACGTACCAGTCGACGAGCTGATCGGGTTCGGTCCCGTACTGCGTGGTGCGGGTGGGCTCAGGGCCCGGACGGCTCAGCACGCTGCGGTCCTCAGGCACGCGTCGAGTATGCCGCCCCACCTACACTGACGAGCGATGTTCGACCTCGTCTATCCGGCACAGGAGGCGGGCCTGGCCTGGTGGCCGGTCGCGCTGGTGATCGTGCTGCTCGTCGTCCTGAACGTCGTCAACAATCGGGTGGCGCCGCAGACGCACTACCTGCTGTGGGCCTTCGGGGGCTCGGTTCTGCTGCTGGCCATCGGGCTGCTGGACGGCAACTCCTGGACCGACATGGGCCTGGGCTGGGGCTACCTGCTTCCGGGCTTCCTC
>JAUHZW010000079.1 GCA_030425745.1 Actinomycetes bacterium | reverse complement strand
GACGTCATCGGAGTCGAGACGGTGCGGGAGGACGACGGCCTGGCGCTGAGCAGCCGCAATCGCTATCTCTCCCCGGAGGAGCGCCGGACAGCCGCTCGAATCCCGGAAGCGCTCGCCGCTGCCGCAGCAGCAGCCGACGAGGGCCCGGAGGCTGCGACGGCCGCGGGGCTTCGTGTGCTGGCCAGTGACCCGTCCATCGACCTCGACTACCTGGTCGTCACAGATCCTGATCTCGGGCCGGCACCGGAGCGCGGCGATGCGCGCCTCCTCATCGCGGCGACCGTGGGCACCACTCGGCTGATCGACAACCGACCGGCAAGGATGGGCGCATGACGACCGTGCGACTGCCACGCCGGCTCACCGCCGCGGAGCCCGGCTGGACGGCCCGCGCCGACGTGATCGTCGTGGGCTCGGGCATCGCCGGCCTCACCGCGGCGCTGCGGGCCCGCCGGCTGGGTCGCACCGTGCTGCTCGTCACCAAGGCCACCGTCGACGCCGGCTCCACCCGGTGGGCGCAGGGGGGCATCGCGGCCGCGCTGTCGGATGAGGACTCACCCGAGGAGCACCGGCACGACACCCTCGTCGCCGGCGTCGGCCTGTGTGACGATGACGCGGTCCGGGTGCTCGTCACCGAGGGACCGGACGCTGTCCGCGAGCTCATCGACATCGGAGCCCGCTTCGACGTCGACGACAGCGGAGCCATCGCCCTGACCCGCGAGGGCGGGCATCTGCGCGACCGCATCGCGCACGCGGGCGGCGACGCGACCGGAGCGGAGATCTCGCGTGCCCTTGTGGCAGCCGTCCAGCTGGACCTCGGCATCGAGGTCATCGAGAACGCTCTGGCCCTGGATCTCCTCACCGATGACACCGGCGCGGCACAGGGCGTCACGCTGCATGTGATGGGGTCGGGCCAGCGCGACGGGATCGGCGCGGCTCTCGCTCCCGCGGTCATCCTCGCGACGGGCGGCTTCGGTCAGGTGTTCGGTCAGACCACCAACCCGTACGTCTCGACCGGCGATGGTGTCGCCCTCGCCCTTCGCGCCGGCGCGGACGTCGCGGACCTCGAGTTCGTCCAGTTCCATCCCACGGTCATGTGGCTCGGCCCGCTCGCCCAGGGCCAGCAGCCGCTGGTCTCCGAGGCGGTGCGCGGCGAGGGCGCGGTGCTTCTCGACTCGTCCGGTGAGCCGCTCATGCGTGGCCTGCATCCGCTGGAGGATCTCGCCCCCCGCGACATCGTCGCCAAGGCGATCATGCGCCGGATGCGCGAGGAGGGCACACCGCACGTGTGGCTCGATGGGCGCATGCTCGGGGCCGACACCTGGCTGCAGCGCTTCCCGACGATCCTCGAGAACTGCCGCACGCGCGGCATCGATCCGGTCACCGACCTCATCCCGGTGGCACCCGCGCAGCACTACGTCTCCGGCGGCATCCGCACCGACCTGTGGGGGCGCGCGACGATCCCCGGCCTCTACGCCTGCGGTGAGGTCGCCTGTACGGGCGTGCATGGCGCCAACCGACTGGCCTCCAACTCCCTGCTCGAGGGGCTGGTCTTCGCGCGTCGCATCGTCTCGGCGCTGGAGGACGACGTCCTGATCGAGCGCGAGCCGGAGGAGTCGGACGGCCCCGAGGGGCTGCTTCCGCATGCAGTCCGTCGGCCGATGCAGCAGGTCATGGATGTCGATGCTGGAGTCCTGCGCAGTGCTGACTCGCTGACGACGGCCGCCGCCAGCCTCGCCGATCTGGGCGTCGCGGGGGGATCCCGCCCATCGACCGAGGACTGGGAGACCACCAACCTGCACCAGATCTCGACCGTGCTCGTCCACCATGCGCGGATGCGGCAGGAGACCCGCGGATCACACTGGCGGGAGGACTTCCCGGACCGCGATGACGAGCGCTGGCGGGTGCACCTGATCACCCGACTCGGTGAGGATGGGACGCTGGTCACTCGCGAGGAACAGGTGACGGGAGTCGACGCATGAACCGCAATGACCTGTGGCCGGACGACGTCCGGCGCCCGCTCGCCGACGAGGGCATCGATCCGGCCACGCTGGGGACCCTGATCGATCTCGCCCTCGCAGAGGACCTCGACGGCGGGGTCGACGTCACGACGGTGGCCACCGTGCCCGCCGATCAGCGGTCGACCCTCGATCTCGTGGCGCGTCGCGCAGGAGTCACGGCCGGCGCCCCGATCGCGGCCGCGGTCTTCGCCGAGGTGTGTGGTGCGGACTGCACCATCAGCATCCCCACGCCGGACGGATCCCGTGTCGAGCCGGGCGCGGTGGTCGTGTCCGTCACCGGTCGCACCCATGACCTGCTGCGGGCCGAGCGGCCGGCGCTGAACCTGCTGGGCCACCTCAGCGGCATCGCGACGGCCACCGCCGAGTGGGCTGATGCCATCGCCGGCACCGGCGCCGCGATCCGCGACACCCGCAAGACCACGCCCGGCATGCGCCGCCTCGAGAAGTACGCCGTGCGCTGCGGTGGTGGGGTGAACCACCGGATGTCACTGTCCGACGCGGCCCTCGTCAAGGACAACCATGTGGTGGCCGCCGGGGGAGTGGCCGAGGCGTTCGACCTCGTCCGCACCCGATTCCCGGGCCTCGACATCGAGGTCGAGGTCGACTCCTTGGACCAGTTGGACGAGGTCCTCGAGGCCGGCGCGGACCTCGTGCTGCTCGACAACTTCACCCCGAACGAGATGCGGGAGGCGGTCGCCCTCACCGCCGGTCGGGCCCGTCTCGAGGCGTCCGGGGGCCTGTCCCTCGATGTCGCCGCCGAGGTGGCCGCGACCGGTGGCGACTACCTTGCCGTCGGAGCCCTCACCCACTCCGCACCCGTGCTCGACATCGGTGCCGACCTGCGCCAGGAGTCGTAGTGCTGCTCACCATCGATGTCGGCAACACCAACACCGTCCTCGGCATGTTCGACGGCGAGGAGCTCTGCCACTCGTGGCGGATCAAGACCGACTCCCGCACCACCGCTGACGAGATGGCGCTCACCTTCCGAGGCCTGCTCTCGGAGGCCGACGACGTCACGGGAATTGCGCTCTGCAGCACCGTCCCGGCCGTGTTGCGTGAGATGCGCGGCATGCTCGACCGCTACTTCGGGGACGTCACCACCGTCATCGTCGAGCCCGGCACCAAGACCGGTGTGCCGGTCCTCACCGACAACCCCAAGGAGGTCGGTGCCGACCGCATCGTCAACACGATCGCCGCGCACCACCTGTACGGCGGTCCGTGCATCGTGGTCGACTTCGGCACATCCACCAACCTCGACGTCGTCTCCGCCAAGGGAGAGTTCCTCGGCGGTGCACTTGCCCCGGGCGTCGAGATTTCGCTGGACGCCCTCGCCTCCCGCGCGGCTCAGCTGCGCAAGGTCGAGTTGGTCGCGCCACGGTCGGTCATCGGCAAGAACACGGTCGAGGCGCTGCAGTCCGGGGCGCTGTACGGCTTCGCCGGCCAGGTCGACGGTCTCGTCGATCGCATCGTCGATGAGATCGGTGACGTCACCGCCGTGATCGCGACCGGTGGCCTCGCCCCGATCGTCGTCCCGGAGTCACAGACCATCACGAACTACGAGCCCGACCTCACCCTCGTCGGCCTGCGGCTGGTGTTCGACAAGAACGTCGGCTGACGCTCGCTGGGGACTAGGCGTCGTAGCCGTGGACGAGGGCGGTGACGGCCGCGAGGCCGTGCACCGTGCCGGCCGTCCGCGGCAGGATCAGCGTGCGGATGCCCAACTGGGCCGCTCCGCCGTCATCGTTCGCGTTGTCGCCGACCATCAGCACCTCGGCGGCGGGCATCCCCAGCCGCTCCAGCGCGATCTCGAAGATCCGCCGCTGCGGCTTCACACACCCCACCTCGTAGGAGAGCACGATCTCGTCATACCACCCGGTCAGCCCGTCGCGATCGAGGACGTTCCGGATCGGGACGCCGGCGTTCGACAGCAGGCAGGTGCGGATGCCGGCCTCCCGCAGTGCCTGCAGCATGGGCAGCGTGTCGTCGTAGGACCGCCAGGTGCTGAGCATGACGTCGTAGAGAGCGTCCGCGAGTGGCCGATCGACGCCGGGGCCCGCGGCGATGAGCTCGTGGAACACCCGATGGTGGTCCTCGAAGGACAGATCCCGTGAACTCGACGGGTCGCTGATGCGCGCCCCCTCCCAGATCCGGTCGAGGAAGGCGACGAGTTCCGCCCGGCCCTCCGCGGTGAGCGGATGCGGTGCGACGGCCAGGGCGGCGTCCAGCCAGGTGGCCGCGTCTCCCTGATCCACCAGCGTGGAGTGGATGTCGAAGATCACCCCGCGGATGGGCTGCGGAGTGGGCCACTCGGGGTGCAGTTGGGTGGAGGAGACAGGACCGTCGGTCATGCACGCAGCCTAGGAGGCATAGCCTTGTGCGCTGTGACCAGCGACGTGAACCCTGATCCCGCGGCCCCTGACGTGGAGGACGACCTCCCCGAGCAGATGCGCATCCGCCGGGAGAAGCGCGACCAGCTCGCGGCCCGGGGCATGGAGCCCTATGCGATCGGTCTGCCCATCACCACGACGATCGCCGCGGTGCGGGCGGCCCATCCTGATCTCGAGCCGGATGTCGCGACCGGCGAGCGGGTCGGTATCGCCGGCCGGGTGATCTTTCAGCGCAACACCGGCAAGCTGTGCTTCGCCACCCTGCGGGCCGGCGACGGCACGGAGATCCAGGCCATGCTCTCCCTCGCGAACGTCGGGGAGGACGCCCTGCAGGCGTGGAAGGACCTCGTCGACATCGGTGACCACGTGTTCGTCGCCGGCGAGGTCATCACCAGCAAGCGGGGTGAGCTCTCGGTCATGGCCGACGAGTGGCGCATGGCCTCGAAGTCGCTGCGCCCCCTGCCCGTCGCGCACAAGCCGCTCAACGAGGAGACGCGAGTCCGTCAGCGCTATGTCGACCTCATCGTCCGGGCCGACGCCCAACGCGTGGCACGCACCCGGGTCGAGGTCCTCGCCTCGGTGCGCCGGAGCATGTCCGAGCGCGGATTTCTCGAGATCGAGACGCCGATGCTGCAGACGCTGCACGGCGGTGCCGCGGCCCGACCCTTCGTCACGCACTCCAACGCCTTCGACATCGAGCTCTTCCTGCGCATCGCACCGGAGCTGTTCCTCAAGCGGGCCGTCGTCGGTGGACTCGAGCGGGTGTTCGAGGTGAACCGCAACTTCCGCAACGAGGGGGCCGACCGCACGCACTCGCCGGAGTTCACGATGCTGGAGTTCTACGCCCAGTACCTCGACTACCGCGACGTCGCACGGATCACCCGGGAGCTGTACCAGGAGGCCGCGCAGTCGGCCATCGGCTCACTCACGGTCGAGCACCCCGACGGCACGGTTCTGGATCTCTCCGGGGAGTGGCCGGAGATCGACCTGTACGAGTCGCTGTCGGAGGCCATCGGCGAGCAGATCACCCCCGAGACACCCCGCGACCACCTGGTGATGCTCTGCGACCGGGAGGGGATCGAGTTCCACCCGACGGCCGTCGCCGGCAAGCTCGCCGAAGAGCTCTTCGAGCACTACGTCGTGCCGACGCTGATCAACCCGGTCTTCGTCATGGACTACCCGGTCGACACCTCCCCGCTGGTCCGCGGCCACCGCACCAAGACGGGTGTCGTGGAGAAGTGGGACCTCTACATCAACGGCATGGAGTCGGGCACCGGGTACTCCGAGCTGGTCGACCCCGTGATCCAGCGGGAGCGGCTCATCGAGCAGGCCTCGCTCGCCGACCGTGGCGACGATGAGGCGATGCATCTCGACGAGGACTTCCTGCGGGCCATGGAGCACGGGATGCCTCCCATGGGCGGTGTCGGCGTGGGCGTCGACCGCATGCTCATGGCCCTGACCGGGCTCGGCATCCGCGAGACCATCCTCTTCCCGCTCGTCAAGCCGGGTCAGTCGTGAGCGACGAGATCCTCATCCGACCGGCCCGCACGGATGACGTCCGCGCGATCCGATCGCTGATCGACGTCTACTCGCCCGA
Source organism: Actinomycetes bacterium (assembly GCA_030425745.1). Lineage (GTDB taxonomy): Bacteria > Actinomycetota > Actinomycetes > S36-B12 > S36-B12 > UBA10649. Next base: position 2,845 of record JAUHZW010000079.1, on the reverse strand, counting down.
CGGCCGACTGCTGTCGAAGGCGACCGTCACCCTCTTCGAGGACATCCAGGAGTTCCTCGTCGCCGAGGCCGACGGCCGCATCGTCGGCTGCGGTGCCTTCCATGTGATGTGGGAGGACCTCGGTGAGGTGCGCACCCTCGCCGTCGATCCGGACATGGCCGGTCGCGGCATCGGCTCCGTGCTGCTGACCGCGCTCATGGACCGCGCCCGGGCCGTCGGTGTGCAGCGGGTGTTCTGCCTGACGTTCGCCGTCCCGTTCTTCGAGCGGCATGGCTTCGTCGAGATCGAGGACACCCCCGTCGACCATGATGTCTACGAGCAGCTGCTGCAGTCCTACGACGAGGGCGTCGCGGAGTTCCTCGGCCTCGAGCGCGTCAAGCCCAACACCCTCGGCAACCACCGGATGCTGGCCACGCTGTGAGGCGCCTCCTCGCCGGACTGGCAGCCGCTGCCACGGCGGCGGTCATGCTGATGCCGGCCCTTCCGGCGCACGCGGCGCCCGATGCCTCGAAGCCGCTCGCGGGCAAGGTGATCCTGCTCGACCCCGGGCATCAGCTGGGCAACTCGAACCCGCGATTCAGCAAGCAGATGGCGCAGAAGAAGTTCAACGGCACCACGGTCAAGGGCTGCAACACGACCGGCACGGCCACCAACTCCGGCTATCCGGAGGCGACCTTCAACTGGAAGGTGGCCAAGCGGCTGAAGAGCCTGCTTGAGCAGCAGGGTGCAACCGTCGAGCTCACCCGAGACTCCAACTCGTACAACGCGTGGGGGCCGTGCGTATGGAACCGGGCCAAGCAGGCCAATCGCATCGGCGCTGACATCATGGTGAACATCCACGCTGACGGAGCTCCCGCGAAGAGCAGCGGCTTCTTCCTCCTCGCCCCGGGCCTGGTCAAGGGCTGGACGGAGGACGTCGTCAAGCCGGGGCGCAGGCTCGCCAAGGCGATGATCGCCGGCATGAAGGCCGCCGGCGCGCCTCCGGCCAACTACATCTCCGACCAATTGATGATCTCGAACAACACCACGGGCCTGAACTTCAGCAACGTGCCGACGGTCACCGTCGAGCTCGGCAACATGCGCAATGCCGGGGATGCCCGGCGCATGACGAGCAAGGCCGGGCAGCGTCAGTACGCGCAGTGGCTGCTCGCAGGGATCGACCGCTACTTCGCGAAGAACTGATTCAGCTCGCGGACTGATCCGCATCGAACGCTCCGAGCAGCGTGCGGAGGCGATCGCTGAGCTCGCTCTGCTGATCCGTGGGCAGCGAGGCCAGCAGGTCCTGCTCACGGGCCACGAGGTCGACGAAGGCCGCATCCACGCAGCGGCGTCCGGATTCGGTGAGGACGACGCGGACGCCGCGGCGGTCGGTCGGGTCCGGCCCGCGCCGCACGAACCCGCGGCTCTCGAGTCGGTCGATCCGGTTGGTCATGGTGCCGCTGGTCACCAGGGTCTGGGCGCCGAGCTGGCCCGGTGACAGTGCGTAGGGTTCCCCGGCACGCCGCAGGGCGGCGAGCACGTCGAACTCCCAGGTCTCGACGTGGTGCGCGGCGAAGGCCTGGCGGCGGGCGTGGTCGAGCAGCCGGGAGAGTCGGCTCACGCGGGAGAGCACCTGCAGCGGTGAGACGTCGAGGTCGGGGCGCTCGCGCTGCCACGCATCGGTGATGCGGTCGACCTCGTCCGCGGGGGGTGCCGTCATGCGGACATCGTACGTCGAGATTCTTGATATCAAGATTCTTGACGGGGCTGGACCCGCCGAGTCACGGTCGGCCGGTCACCCCTGGCGAAGAAACCGCGTGTACCGCCACAGCCGCCCGGCCCGGATCATCGCCAGCTGCGCCTGCGCGAGGTCGCGCTCGGCCGTGATGCCCTCGGCCGCCGCGAGCTCCGGCTCGGTTCGCAGGATGAACTCCGCGAAGGTGCGCTCGGTGTCGGTCAGGTCCGGCGCGTAGAGGTCGTCGGTGCCCGGCTCCCTCGGAGTCACGGACGTGGTCCACAGGTGCTCGCGCTCGGGGAAGAAGCTGCGGCGCAGCCACTCGTTCGTCTCCGCGTAGTGCTCGCGATAGACCGCGATGGCCTCGGGAGTGGGCCGGTACCGGTAGCCGCCGGAGTCGCTGGCCAGCAGTCGCTGCCACAGGCGCCCACGGGCCGGGTTCAGGCTGCCGTCGGCCAACGTCAGCGGAAGCTCGGCGTTGACCGCATTGAGCACCCGCGCGGTGGGCCACGACAACGACTCGTTCTCGCGCTCCGGGAGTGCATAGTCCGCGGACCAGGGAATCTCGGCAGTCGTGCAGAAGTCCCGCAGCAGGCTCCCGTCGACGAACTCGACCGGATCGAACAGCCGCACCCGCACGCGTCCGGGGAAGACCCGCTCCCAGTCCGCGAGCCGCTCCCAGCCGGGGTCCACGGGCGGCTCGAGCTCGAGGGGGTCGAAGTGCCGGCCGAGGATGATCTCGGTCAGGAACAGCGAGAGGCGGAAGGCCAGCGGCTCCCGGACGTAGACGATGACCGAGACGTCATCAGCGACCTCGGATAGGACCTCGCCCAGTCGGTCGATGTCCTCTCCGAAGAGATGGCTGTAGAGGGTCTCCGATGACAGCACGAGGGTGTCGTCGACATGTGCGCCCGCCCACTCGGCGAACTGGGCACGCATCCGGTCCAGGTGCGCGAGCCACGCTGCCTCCTCGGGCCGCCCCTCGCCGACCCCGCCCATCGCGGACCACACCGCGCAGACCTCGTCCCACCGCTCCGGCTCATAGGCGAGCAGCGCGAGCGGCTGGTGGTTGGTGTTCCACATCGAGGGCACGGCGTAGCCGCGCATGCGCAGGGCGTCGCGGTTGAGGTT
>JAUHZW010000078.1 GCA_030425745.1 Actinomycetes bacterium | reverse complement strand
GAACGGTGCCGGGCCCCCTGCAGGGAAGCGCTGAGGAGCTGAGATGGACGACAAGACCAAAGAAGAGCTCAAGAAGGCCGGCTCGCACGCGTGGCACGGGGCCGAGGACGTCGCCGAGGTACTCGGACACGGAGCAGCCGGGGCGGTCAAGGGAGTCGCCGACGGAGTGGAGACGGCATCCGAGCAGACCAAGGAACGCGGGCGGGCCGCAGACCACGCAGGAGATGACACCGGCAGCCACGACCACACCTGACCGACCCCTCCGTCACGATCGTGACGGAGGTTTGAGTGGACGCGATCGCGGGTACCCTGAGGATCACCAACCCCGAATCCGGAGGAACCATGCCCCTCGGCCCCGTCGACGTCTACGTCATCGCCTTTCCCGGCAACAAGTTCAGCGGTGAGATCGTCCCCGCCATCCTCGAGCAGGTCGACAACGGCAATATCCGGATCCTCGACCTCCTCTTCGTCATGAAGGACGCCGAGGGTGAGATCGCCATCCTCGACATCGAGAACCTCGGCCCCGAGGGAGCGGCGTATGTCGAACTCGACATCGTCTCCCCCGGTGCCCTCAATGAGGAGGACGCCGATGAGGTCGCCGAATCCATCCCGGCCAACAGCTCGGCTCTGATGATCGCCTTCGAGAACTCCTGGATGGAGGGCCTCATCGGCGCCTTCGCCCGGGCCGAGGCCCTGCCCATCGACCACATCCGCATCCCGGCGACCGTCGTCAACGCGGTCGTCGCCGACTAGTCACCCACCCCACCCCCAGGAGGAACCACCATGGGTCTTGTCCGTATGGCCGCCCGCACCGCCGTCGTCGCCGGCACCGCCACCGCCGTGTCCGGCCGTGTGGCCCAGAAGCAGGCTGACAAGCATGCCGAGCAGCAGGCCGCGGCCGCCCCGGCTGCTGCGGCTCCTGCCGCCCCTGCCGATTCCGCCGAGGACCCGATGGACAAGGTGAAGCAGCTCGCCGACCTCCATGCTCAGGGCATCCTCACCGACGAGGAGTTCGCCGCCGCCAAGAAGAAGGCGCTCGGCATCTGAGCACCGATCCGTACGCACTGCTGGCAGGGGTCTACGACGAGTTCGTCGTGGACCCCTGCTATTCGCACTGGGCCGACTTCCTCGAGGACCTGTGGGCCGATGACCGACCTGCCCGAGTCCTGGACGTGTGCTGCGGCACCGGCCTGATGACCGCCGAGCTCCTCGCCCGCGGATACGACGTCGAGGGCGTGGACGCCAGCCCCGCCATGCTGGCCCTCGCGCGCGATCGACTGGCCCGCGATGCGCTCCTCACCGAGTGCGTGCTCCCGGATCTGCCGGTCCAAGGACCGTTCGATGCGGCTGTCTCGACCCTCGATGGCCTCAACTACCTGGCCCTCGACGATCTCCGTGCAACGTTCGCCGCCATCGCCGCCACGCTGCGGCCGGGAGGCTGGTTCGTGTTCGACCTCCACACCGACGCGACCCTCGGCTTCCTGCTGGATCACCCCGTCATCGATGGGAGTCAGGACGGCAGTTCCTTCGTCCTGCGCACCACCGTGACCGGCCGCACCTGCGCCACCACCATCGAGTTCACGGCGCCGGATGCCGCCTCGTCATTCATCGAGACGCACACCCAGCACATCCACCGGGCCGACGACATCCGCCGGGCTCTGACCGAGGCCTCCTTCACCGATGTCTCCGTCCTTGACGAGTACACCTCCTCACCCGCCGGACCCACGACTCTCCGCGCGACGTGGGTGGCGCGTCAGGCCTGACCGGGCCATGACTGGCCGAACGGCCGTCTTCGTGTTCCCATGGAGTCATGACCGCAGATCCTGAGGCACCCGCCCGCGGCACACCCGTGGGTCGACGCGTGGTGCTCGGCGTGGTCGGCCTCGGAGTGGTCGGCGTGGCGACCGGCCGGGTGCTCTCGCAGGGCGTGAGCGACGTCGTCGCCTCCACGGCACCCGGGTTGGCCAGTGTGATCCCCGCCGCGGGCGGCTTCCGCATCTACACGGTCACCGACGGCTATCCCGAGATCGCCCCGGCCGACTACCGGCTTGCGGTGAGCGGGCTCGTCGAGCGCCCGCTGACCCTGTCACTCGCCGATCTCGCGGAGCTGCCGCAGACCCAGATGACGAAGGACTTCCAGTGCGTGACCGGCTGGCGGGTCGATGACGTGCCGTGGTCCGGGGTGCTGCTGCGCGACGTCCTCGATGCGGCCGGCGTCGAGCCTGATGCGGGCGCGCTCCGCCTGACGTCCTTCGACGGCGCCTACACCGAGTCACTCACGGTCGAGCAGGCGATGCGCGACGACATGCTGGTGGCGACCACGATGTACGGCGCACCGATCGAGGTGAAGCACGGGGCTCCGGTGCGCCTGGTCGCCGCCCCGATGTACGGCTACAAGTCCATCAAGTGGATGGACGGCATCGAACTGACCCGCGAGGTGGTGCCCGGCTACTGGGAGGTGCGGGGCTACGACATCGATGCCTGGGTCGGGCAATCGAACGGGCGCTCCGATGAGCCAGTCGTCTGAGGTGCTCCTCCCCCGGTTCGCCCGGGCGGAGCGCTGGGTGCACCGGACCCTGGGCATCCTCGTCGGGGTACTGCTCGTGACCGGCGCCTTCATGTTCTTCCCGGACCTGGGGTCGCTGATCGGCAACCGGCAGATCGTGACGACGGTCCATGAGGTGGCCGGCTGGCTGATTCCCGTGCCTCTGCTGCTCGCCCTCGGGTCGCGGGCCTTCCGTGCCGACGCCGGGCGACTGAACCGCTTCCGGCCGTCAGACTGGGACTGGCTTCGATCGCGGGACCGTCGTTCCGGTCGCATCCGGGTGGGCAAGTTCAATGCCGGCCAGAAGCTCAACGCCTCGTGGACCCTCGGCGCGCTCATCGTCATGTTCGGCACCGGCATGGTGATGTTCTGGTCGAGCCTGTTCCCGGACTCCCTGCGCACCGGTGCCACCTTCGTCCACGACTGGATGGCCCTGGCGATGGCCGTCATCGTGCTCGGCCACATCTGGATGGCCTACAACGACTCGACCGCCCGGGCCGGCATGCGAACGGGCTCGGTGCCGGAGTCGTGGGCGGAGCGCGAGCACGCCGAGTGGGCCGACGAGGTCAGGTCTCGCTGACCTCCAGCACCCCGGCCAGCAGCCGGTCGACGTCCTCCTCGTTCGTGTACGGCGCAAGGCCGGCGCGCACGGCGCCGTGACTGCCCAGACCCGCCCATTCGGACGCCTCGATGGCATAGAACGAGCCTGCCGGAGCATTCACTCCGCGGGCAGCCAGGCTGCGGTAGACGTCGGCCCCCGCAGCCCCATCAACGCTGAAGAGCTCCGTCGGAGTGCGGAGTGGGGCGTGTCCGTGCAGGTGCACGCCCGGGATCGACTCCAGGCCTGCGCGCAGTCGGTCACACAGAGCGTCCTCGTACGCCTCCAGCACGGACATCGACCGCACGAGCCGGTCGCGACGCGGCATGGTGGCCTCGTCACCCGGCACGAGGTCCGCGAGGAAGTCGATGGCCGCGGTGACGCCAGCGAGCAGTTCGTACGGCAGCGTCCCGAGTTCGAAACGCTCGGGCACCTGCTCGGTACTGGGGCGCAGCTTGTCCGGATGCATGGACTCCAGCAGCGCAGGCGATGCCGCGACCATGCCGAGGTGCGGGCCGAGGAACTTGTAGGGGCTGCACGCGTAGAAGTCCGCACCGATGGCCCGCATGTCGATCGGCGCATGGGCCGTCAGATGGACGCCGTCGACGTAGAACAGGGCCTGGGTGTCGGCGAGAGCGGCACCGATCGCCGCCACCTCCGGCCGGGTGCCGAGCAGGTTCGAGGCCCCCGTGACCGCCACCACACGGGTGTTGTCCGTGACGTGCTGCAGAACATCGTCCGCGGTGAGGATCCCGGTTCGCGGGTCGAACTCCGCCCACCTGAGGGTCGCCCCGGTGCGCTCGGCGTAGGTCACCCAGGGCCGGATGTTCGCGTCGTGGTCCAGGCGCGTGACGACGACCTCATCGCCCGGACCCCAGTCCTGCGCGAGCGTCCGGGCCACGGAGAAGGTCAGTTCCGTCATGCTCCGGCCGAACACGACGCCACGCGGATCGGCGTTCACCAGATCCGCACCGGCCATCCGGGCGGCCACGACGATGTCCTCGGCACGACGCTCGGCCGCGGTGACCGACCCGCGGTTGGCCATGCCCGCCGTGAGCGCTTCCACGATCGCATCGGCGATGACGTCGGGCGTCTGTGTGCCCCCGGGGCCGTCGAAGTAGGCCGTGCCGTCGGCCAGCGCCGGGATCCGAGCGCGAACCCGGTCGACGTCGTACGTCACCGCTGGACGTCCCACCAGACGGTGGCGACCTCGCGGGGCGCCTGATCGGACTCCTCGATCAGTGCTGCCGCCACATCGGCGTCGCGATCCTCCGTGAGGCACAGGCGGATCCGCGCGAACCGGACCCGCTCCTCCTGCGGCATCTCGACCCGCTTGCCCCACGTCTCGTCCTCCCAGATGTCGACGTGAGCGTCGAAGCCCAGGGCCCGGGCGATGTCACCCAGCTGATCGGCCGTGGGACGGGTCGGGCGGTCCAGATCCCAGAAGCGCTTCCACAGGGAGTTCATGTTGGACATGGGGTGACGCGTCGGGAGCTCGAGCACCACCCGACGCTGCGCGTGAACGTCGAGGGCCTTCAGGAACGGACCGATCTCCCCCACGTTGTAGGCGACGTGGTGGCACACGACGACGTCGGCCTCATGCACCTCATCGGCGATGGCCTGCCAGTCACCGAGGAACTCCAGGTGGTGCACGCCGCGCCGGGTCGCCGCCTCCGCGAAGGCATCGAGCATGCCCTGCTGGTGGTCGACGGCCATGAGGGTGCCGGCCGGGGGCACGAGAGCCATGGAGGCCCGCCCCCCACCGCTGCCGACGTCGAGGACACTCCCGCCGGACGGAACCGCCTCACGGGCCACCCGGTGCGAGTGCGAGTCGGGGATCTCGTCGTCCACAGTGAACATGGCCACCGGATGGATCCACGGCTTCTCCTCGGCCTGGGCGAGGATCTCATCACGGATCGCCCACGAGGCGAGATCGCCCTTCCACTGGGTGAGGAGGTCGGAGGCGAGTGAGGGGTCGGTCATGCCCCGAACCTAGCGGGTATCGTGCGCACGTGACCGAGGCCAACCCCTCTGGGCCGCAAGACTTTCCCGACGCCAAGTCGGAAAGCGGTGAGGCGCCCCCAGAGCATCCGTTCGTCCGCCTGCTCGGCGGGGTGCGCGGAGCGCTGGAGAGCATCCTGCCGCCCTTGGTCTTCGTCACCGTCTACTTCAGCCTCGGCGCGGACTCCACCTCGGCACTCACGTGGGCCATCGTGGCGGCGATCGCATTGGCGGTCGGCTTCACGATCTGGCGATTGCTGGAGGGCAAGCACCCGGCCCGAGCCGTCGGCTCCATGCTCCTCGTCATCGTCAGCGCCTACATCGCCAGCCGTACCGGCAGCGCTGCGGACTTCTTCTGGCCGCGGGTGCTGCTCAACGCCGGCAGCGCGCTGGCCTTTGTGGTCGCGAACCTGGCCGGCTGGCCGCTCATCGGGGTGATCCTCGGACCCTTGGCCGGCACGAGGATGCAGTGGCGCAAGGACCCGGACCTCATGCGGGCCTACAAGATCGGCTCCTGGCCGTGGGCGGTGCTGAACGCCGTGCGGGCCGTCCTGCTGGCGGTGTTCATCGATGGTGACAACCTGTGGGCACTGGCCGCCTCAGGTGCCTTCTTCTACGGCCTGACGATCGTCACCATCGTGATCTCGTGGTGGCTGATCAAGCGTTCCCTGCCCGATGACCACCTCGGCATCCGCCACCCGCGCCTACAGATTTGAACCGCTTCCCGGTCCAATTCCCCGGAATAGGACCGGTATCAGCGGCCTTCTGCAGAACTGCACCGCCACCTATTCGGGTTGGCAGGACGGGCACCAGTAGAGGTTGCGCCCCTGCAGGTCGGCGATGAGCACCTCGGTGCCGCACAGGAAGCACTCGCGCCCCTGCCGCCGGTACACGTAGACCTCGCCACCGTGACGATCCTCGCGCGGTGCACGCCCCATGACCTCCGGTAGATGCTCGGCGCGCACCGTGTCGATACGACCCCGCTTTGTGCCGGCTGTCATGAGCACTGTGAGATCCGCCCACATCGCGTCGAACTCGTCCCGGGTGACCTCACTGCCGGGTCGGTACGGCGAGATGCCATGTCGGAACAGCACCTCTGCTCGGTAGATGTTTCCCACTCCCGCGAAGACCTGCTGATTCATCAGCAGCGCCCCCACGGGAGCTCCGCTGCGTTGCACCCTGACCCATGCCCGTTCCGGGTCGGCGTCCGTGCGAATGGGGTCCGGGCCGATGCGCTCGACGGCGCGCTTCTTCGCAGCATCGTCGAGCACCTCGCACACCGTGGGCCCACGGAGCTCGGCGTAGCGCTCCTCATCCCAGATCCGCATCCGGAGCTGCCCCCGCGGCTCCGGCCGCTCGCCCTTCCCGAAGCGCCACTTGCCGAAGAGCCCGAGATGCACGTGGATCCACAGCCGGTTGTCGAAGCCGAGAAACAGGTGCTTGCCGTACGCCTCTGCCTTGGTCAGAACGTGGCCGTCGACCAACGCCGCGCCCTCGGCGAATCTGCCTTGGGGGCTGTCCACGCGGACCACGTGACGTCGGAACGCTCGCCCGAGTCGTCTGGCCTGATGGTGGATGACATTGCCTTCGGGCATGACGGGATCCTGACAGGACCGATCAGTGTCCGCGAACGCAGGCACCACCGGAGCACACTGGAGACATGGACGAGCACGTATGGCAGCACCGCGTCGAGGCCGCCGTCCTCGCCCAGGACGCCGAAGCCATGCGACGCCTGTATGCCCAAGCGCGCACCCTGTTCGGGGATGCGGCAGATCGTCGTTGGGCTGAGGTGCTCTCCGCCTATGACGCCACGGCTGTCACGGGCTGAGATGCTGGGCCGGTGAGCGTTCCCTGCCTCGGCATCGACGGCTATCCCAAGGGCTGGGTAGCTGCGCGATGGATGGACGACGAGCTCACGTGGAAGACCTGCGGTGTGCACGACATCGACCGGCTCCTCACCGAGGGAATCGTCGGCATCGACATGCCGATCGGGCTCAAGGAATCCGGTTGGCGGGAGTGCGATGACCTCGCCAGAGCCGAACTCGGGTCGGCGCGCTCGCGGGTCTTCATGACACCACCGCGAGCAGTGCTTGAACTCGGGTTGGCCGCACCCAACGAGCAGGTTCAGGAGACCAGCCGCCGGCTCACCGGTCAGGGCACCAGCCGGCAGGCGATGGGGCTGGCCGAGCGGATCCTCGCCCTTGATGCGGCACTGACAGTGACCTCGGCGACGGTCATCGAGGTGCATCCGGAGGTGTCCTTCGCTGAGCTCACCGGGCGCCCGCTCACCTCCAAGAAGTCCGCCCGTGGGGTCGCTGAGCGCCTGCTCGCTCTGGACACCGCGCTCCCGCACGCACGCGAGGCCCTCGCCCAGGCCCCGCCGGATGTTCCCGTCGATGACGCCCTCGATGCGCTGGTCGCCCTGTGGTCCGCACGCCGGTGGCGTGACGGGGCTGCTCGCACGCTGCCTCCCGACGCGCAGGAACCTCCCTTCATCGCGGTGTGAGCCCTGACCGGACATCCGCGACGGAGTCCGCCACATCTGAGCCATTCAGCGGGTAGCGTCGCTGGCATGAGCCATCGCCTGATCCGACCCCTGATCGCCCTGTCCGTCGCTGTGAGTGTCTCGCTGACCGTGGCTCCCTCGGCAGCCGCCGCGCCCGTCGTCGCGGTCCCGCCAGAGGTGACCAGCGCCCTCGCCGGCTTCGGGAACAATCCGGAGCAGGCCATCGACACCTGGACGGCCTGGGCGGCCCAGCAGCCGATGACCACCCGCGGTACCAACCAGAACATCGATCGGGCCGACTGTCGCATCGACAGCTCCGGCGTCTCCTCGTGCACGGTCTACGAGCGCAACCCACCCGGCAAGAAGTGGAACCGCGTCGGCGTCACCTACACGCTCGCCAATGAGAGGACCCAGGTGTTCAAGCGTGACGGGAAGTGGGTGCGCAACAACTACGGCGCCAGCAACAACCCCATCACCAACTCTGACCGCCTGTACTCCTACGACTACTGGACACCGTGGACCACCCCCGGCGTCCAGTACGACACGTCGGTCGGTTCCGACGGCTGGTACACCGTGCAGTCGCAGAACCCGACGGTCGGCGACGACGAGTACCCGGTCCTCATGGTGAAGGTTTCGCCCGACGGCACACGGGCGCAGTTCCTGCAGCAGTACGAGGACGGAAAGGTGGCGGCGCTGCAGTCGCTGACGCTGAAAGATGTACCGAAGATCAAGGTCCCGCAGTCGACCAAGCAGCGACGGTAGCCGTCAGTCGAACATCGGCTCCACATCGCGGGTGCGCTTGAGCTCGAAGAAGCCGGGCGTGCCCGCGACCAGGACGCAGCCGTCCCAGAGCCGTCCTGCATCCTCGCCCTTCGGCGCGGGCGACATGATCGGCCCGAAGAAGGCGATCGGCTCGCCCTCCGGGCCGGGGAACGCCACGACGGGGGTGCCCACGTCATCCCCGACCAGTGAGATCCCGGACTCGTGGCTGGCGCGGAGGGCCCCATCGACGTCCGTCGTCGTCATGACGTCAGCGAGGGACGCGTCCAGGCCGACCTCTTCGGCTTCGCCGACCGCGGGTACCTCCGTGAGGGCGCGTGCGCCGATGTCGTGCATGAGGGCGGGGATGTCTGTGAGGTCTTTCATCGGGAGAACCTTTTCGGAAGTCGGAAGTGCATATTTTTGAAAAGAAGACGCCGATCAGATCGCCATGTCATCACGG
>JAUHZW010000077.1 GCA_030425745.1 Actinomycetes bacterium | reverse complement strand
TGCGGGCACGACGCTCACGATCGACGCACCTCAGGTGCAGGCGCGGGGCGGCAAGAAGCAGAAGTACCGCGTCCTGGTCGACCCGAAGTATCGGGGGAGGGTGGCGCTGGTGCTGACCCGCCTGACGGCCAAGGCGAAGAAGATGATCGTCGCCAAGCGCACCGTGCGTCAGACCAAGAAGAACGGCACCGCCCAGATCCGGTGGAAGATGAGCAAGCGCATGCCGGCCGGTACCTACGTGCTGTACGCCTCGTTCAACCCGAAGAAGCGCTACGGCAAGCCGGGCCTCACGGTGTCGACACCGGTGGTCATCCGCTGACGCACTCCGACGGGCGACGTGGTCAGCGGCAGGAGCCGCACACGCCGAACAGCTCGAGGGTGTGGCTGACCTCGGTGAACCCGTGGTCGTCGGCCACGGCATCGGCCCAACGCTCGACGGCGGGGCCCTCCACCTCGACAGTGCGGCCACACTGCCGACAGACCAGGTGATGATGGTGGGTCCCACTGCAGCGCCGATACACGCTCTCGCCGTCCTCGCGAAGGATCACGTCGACCTCATCGGCCTCGGCGAGTGCGGTGAGGGTGCGATACACGGTGGTGAGCCCGACGTTCTCGCCCTTGCCGCGTAGGTAGTCGTGGATCTCCTGCGTGGAACGGAAGTCGTCGATCTCATCCAGGGCCACGACCACGGCCGTGCGCTGGCGGGTCGAACGTTGCCCGATACCGGGAGTCCGGTCAGAAGCCACGGTCGCCTCCGTGGTCGTGGCTGTGGTCATGGTGCTCAGTCGGCAGCAGGGGGGCGGCGTCGTCGTGATCGTGCAGGGCGCCGAGTCCGTAGGCCTCCGCAAGGTTCTCGCGGGTGAGCACCTCTCCGGGTGCTCCCGAGGCGATGACGCGTCCGCCCGTCAGGATGACGTGGTCGGCGGCCTGAGCCTCCTCCAGATCGTGCGTGGTGAGGATGACCGAGCACCCGTGCTCGGGCTCGTCGTGGATGATCCCGTCGATCGTCTTGGCCGACGTGATGTCCAGACCGGTGAGCGGCTCGTCGAGCAGCAGCAGGGTGTGATCCTGCGCGATGCCCTGGGCCACGTAGACCCGCTGGCGCTGACCGCCGGACAGTTCGGTCAGGTGGCGACGGGCCAGGTGCGTGATGTCGAGTCGCTCCATGGCGCTGCGGACCCGGTCGCGGTCATGGGACGACGGGCGCCGCAGGAAGCCCAAGGTCGGGTAGCGGCCCATCATGACCGTCTCCTCGACAGTGAGCGGCGTGCCCTTCTGCGGCGTCGAATACTGCAGCACGTAGGCGATCCGGGGTTGGCTCTGCTGTGGGGTGGCCCCCAGGACGGACAGTGCGCCGCTGTCGATCGGCAGGAGCCCGGCGATCGCATGCATGAGCGTCGACTTGCCGGATCCGTTGGGGCCGATGATCGCGGTGATGGAACCCGGCGGCACCGTGAAATCGGATTCCCGGAGGGCGACGGTGTCACCGCGGGAGACGACGATGTGACGTCCGACGACAGCGTCAGGCATGGGTCACCTCCTCTGGAGCGCGTCGCGGCGCCAGCCGCGTGATGCCGAGGACGAGGAAGAACAGCACGATCGGGACGATCGCCATGGTGGCCGACCCCGCAGTGCCGAGGTGATAGCTCAGGGTCAGACCGAGCCATACCGAGAACAGGCCGATGACGGCTGCGTAGATCATCATGCGCGGGACGGTCCGGGCGAGCAGGCTCGCGGTGGCCGGCGGCCCGACGAGCAATCCGAAGACCAGCAGGGTTCCCACCGACTGGTAGCTGCCGATGACGGCGGCGGCGATCAGGATGAGTAGGGCCGCATGCGCCCGTCGGGGCCTCATTCCGAGCAGCTCGGCCTTCTCGGAGTTGAAGCTCAGGGCCAGCAGCGGCCGGTAGAGAGCGAGGGTCACGGTGACGACGATGACCGTGAGCACGCCCTGCCACACCAGATCCGCAGGGGTCACACCAAGGGCATCACCGAACAGGATGGACGTCAGGCTGCCGCTGTAGCTGTCGAGTCGGGAGATGATGACGACGCCGAGGGCGAGCATGCCGACGAACAGCAGGCCGATGGATGTGTCCTCGCTGAGGGCCGTCTGGCGGTGCACCACCTCGATGGCGAGCACCATGACGATGGCCGCGACCGCTGCACCGATGATGGGGTTGACGTCGAAGACGATCGCGGCAGCGATGCCCGGGACGACGCCGTGGACGAAGGCATCACCGAAGAAGCTCATCCCACGCAGGACCAGCCATGTGCCCACGACCGAGGTCATGAGCGCTGCCAGGGCCCCGCCGGCGAGGGCGCGCTGCTGGAACCCCAGGGCGAAGGGGTCGAGGAACCATTCCACGGGCGGAGTCTTCCAGACCTCAGGGGCTCAGTGCCGTGGCGATGCTCGTCGCGTTGGCCGTCATGAACCCGACATAGGTGTCAGCGTCCGATCCCGGTTCTCCCAGTGTCCCGACGTACAGCGGCACGATGGCGATGTCGCGACCGGTCTCGGCGCTCACCGCATCAGCGAGCGTCGAGGGCTCGGCAGAGTTGGTGAAGATCGCCGGGACATCCTCGGCCTGGATCGTGGCCACCAGAGCAGCGAGGTCCGCACTGCTCGGCTCCCCGAGCGTGCTGCCGCCGGGGATGACGGTGCCGGCGATCTCGAAGCCGTAGGCGTCGGAGAAGTACCCGAGAGCGTCATGATCGGTGACGAGCACTCGGCGATCGGCGGGGACCGCCTCGAGGGTGGTGCGGACATCGGCCTCGGCGGCGCGGATCTCGTCAGCCACCTGAGCGCCACACTCGGCGTAGGCGCCGTCCCGGGACTCCGCCAGCTGCTCCCCGATGAGTTCGGCCGCCGTGGCCATGCGCTGCATGTCGAACCAGAAGTGCGGGTCCTCACTGCCGTGATCGTCCGCGTGGTCATCGGCGCCTTGGTCCGCGGAATCGTCGTCAGCCTCGTCCGCGTGATCGTCGGCATGCGCGCCGAAGGGCAGGGGATCGACGAGATCAGCGACTTCCAGAACCGTCGCCCCGTCGGTGCGAGCACTCTCGAGGGCATCGTCGAGCCCGGCCTCGAGTCCCAATCCGTTGGCGATGACGAGGTCGGCGCCGACGAGCTCGGCCACCTGCGCCGAGGAGGGGGCGAAGTCATGCGGGTCGGCGCCCACCGGCATGAGCGTCGTGACGGTGGCCTCAGGGTCGGCGCACTCGACGATGTCAGCGGTGACGGTGCCCAGGATCGTCGTCGTGGCCACGATGGAACCGTTCCCCGAATCCACGTCGGCGGTGTCGGGCCCGGATCCGGCATCGGACGAGCATCCGGTGGCCGCCAGGAGCGCGGCAGCGGACAGGGCAGCGATGGAGATGGTCAGGGCGTGAGTTCGAGGCACCCCATCAGGGTAGGCTTAATGAAAATGACTGTCAATTACGTCAGAACCGGCCCATGAACTTCAGGACGACGATTCCGCCGAAGATGACGACGATCAGGGCGCGGAAGAACCGGGAGCCGGGGGTGAGCGCCGGCCACGACAGTGCCGTCAGCCAGGCCAGGAACACCCAGACCGCAGTGAGCAGGATCCCGCCCAGCCATGCCCACGAGTCGCGGAGCAGCAGTCCGCCGAACAGGAAGATGGCCGGCAGCACGACGATCAACCAGCGGGGCATCGCATGCAGCTTCGTCAGGATCGGCAGGCTGATCCGCTCGAAGGTGCCGCGCCCCCCGGGGCTGACGCTCGTCGGGCGTGGCGTGGGGCGACCGCCCTGCGGGCCGCTCGGCCCACGGACACCCTTGGGGGTTCCGCTCTTCTTCGACGAGTCCTTGCCGCTCTTCGCCATGTCTCTCCCTGCCCGTGCCTCTGCCCGACGCACTACCGTTCGTGGGGTGTCCCACCCTAGCCCGGTGCCCGCTGCGGACCACCTGATCGTCATCAGCCGCTTTCACGTACCCCCCGGTGAGCGCGAGGAGTTCCTCACTGCGGCCGACGAGGCGCTGGAGGCGCTCACGGATCAGGCCGGCTGCCGTGCGGCTGATCTCGGGCAGGCGACGGACGACCCCTGCCTCCTCCTCCTGCGCACCGAGTGGGCCGGTATCGGCGCCTACCGACGGGCGCTGTCGTCGTTCGATGTGAAGGTGCGTGCTGTGCCGCTGCTGTCGACCTGCATCGATGAGCCGTCAGTCTTCGAGTCCGTGCGTCGCTGGGACGGAGATCGGATCATCGCCCACACGTCCGGCCTCGCCGCCGACGCGGATCAGATCGGGCTCGGCAGTGCTGCCGGCCCGGACATCGACCCGGTGCGGTCCTAGCGGCGATGGCACAGGAATTCGTCAACCTCCGCGACGCGGGCCATCAGCTCGCGACCCCGCTCGAAGCCCTCGTGGCCGGTCATCCCGATGCGGTTCTCGCCCCGCTCCTGCCCAACGGTGTACCGGTCGTCCTCGGACTGCTCACCTCCCTGCACCTGCCCGTGGTGCCGCTCCCGACCTCGCGGACGGACGACGGAGTCGAGGTCGAGGCCTCGGCTGCGCTCGCCGGCCGCACCGTGGTGGTCGTCGACGACGGGGTCGAGACCGGAACGGCCGCCCGCGCTGCGGCGCAGGCCCTGCGAGAGGCGGGGGCCGAGCGGATCGTGCTCGCTGTTCCCGTCTGCCCCCGGGAGGCGCTGGCCGACCTTGCTCTTCGCTATGACGACGTGGTGGCCGTGAGCACGCCCCTGGTCCGACGCAGCCTGGCGTGGCACTACGAGGAGTTCGACACCGTCGACGAGACGGAGGCACTGCGGCTGCTGGGGGACCTGCCCTCCTAGGATGACGGCACTATGGCCACTGATCGCGTCGATGCCGTCGTCAACCTCTGCAAGCGCCGCGGGTTCGTCTTCCCGTCCTCCGAGATCTACGGAGGCACGCGTTCAGCGTGGGACTACGGCCCGCTGGGCGTCGAGCTCAAGGAGAACGTCCGTCGGCAGTGGTGGCAGGCCGTCGTGCGCAATCGCGACGACGTCATCGGCATCGACTCCTCGATCATCCTGGCCCCGCAGGTGTGGGAGGCCTCCGGCCACGTCAATGCCTTCGTCGACCCCCTCACCGAGTGCAAGAAGTGCCACAAGCGCTGGCGCGCCGACCAACTGATCGAGGCCTTCGAGGAGAAGCACGGTCGGGAGCCCGAGAACGGTCTGGCCGACATCGTCTGCACCAACTGCGGCACCAAGGGCGAGTTCACCGAGCCGCGTGACTTCAACGGCATGCTGCGCACGGCCGTCGGCCCGGTCGAGGATGCCGGCTCGGTGCACTACCTGCGCCCGGAGACCGCGCAGGGCATCTTCGTCAACTACCTCAACGTCATGAACGCTGCGCGCAAGAAGCCGCCGTTCGGCATCGGGCAGACGGGCAAGAGCTTCCGCAACGAGATCACGCCCGGCAACTTCATCTTCCGCACCCGCGAGTTCGAGCAGATGGAGATGGAGTTCTTCGTCAAGCCCGGCACCGACGAGGAGTGGCACGAGTACTGGATGCAGCAGCGCTGGGACTGGTACGTCGACCTCGGCATGAACCCGGAGAACATGCGGTTCTTCGAGCACCCGCAGGAGAAGCTCAGCCACTACTCCAAGCGCACCGTCGACATCGAGTACCGATTCCGTTTCGCGGGCAGCGAGTGGGCCGAGCTCGAGGGCATCGCCAACCGCACCGACTTCGATCTCACCACCCACGGAGAGCACTCCGGCACCGACCACTCCTACTTCGACCAGGAGACCGAGGAGCGCTGGACGCCCTACGTCATCGAGCCGGCAGCCGGACTGACTCGTGCGGTGCTCGCCTTCCTGCTCGATGCGTATGACGAGGACGAGGCCCCGAACTCCAAGGGCGGTGTCGACAAGCGGACCGTCCTGCGCTTCGACCCGCGTCTCGCGCCGGTCAAGGTGGCCGTGCTGCCGCTGTCGCGGAACGAGAAGCTCACCCCGGCCGCCAAGGAGCTCGCTGCGACGTTGCGCCGGCACTGGAACATCGAGTTCGACGATGCCGGGGCCATCGGCCGCCGCTACCGTCGCCAGGACGAGATCGGCACGCCGTTCTGCGTCACCTTCGACTTCGACTCCCTCGACGACAACGCCGTCACGGTCCGCGAGCGTGACTCGATGCAGCAGGAGCGCATCGCGATCGACGACCTCGTCGGTTGGCTGGCCCCGAAGCTCCCCGCCTGCTGATCAGGTCAGCAGGTGCAGCGGGTGCTGACGGAGCGCTGGGTCACCGGCGCTGACCCCGGGTCCAGCAGGCAGACCACGCGGTCTCCATCCGGAACCACGGCGTAGGGCTGGGCGCCCAGCAGTGCTCGGGCGACGAAAGCGGCCGTGAGTCCGTTGACGTCGATGACCGGTCCGATCGGGAACAGCGATCGCGTCTCGTCGATCGCGTCGTCAGCACCAGCGCGCAGGACTACTTGAAGGCCGGGCTGAACGGCGGTGGCCGAGAGCGCGACCGCGATGCTGTCGCGCTCCTCGCTGCCCGCCGCCACGAGGGCGACGGCGTTGCTGATCCCGGCCCGCTTCAGCACCCGCCGGGAGGTCGCGTCCCCGATGATGACGGGGATGTTCAGGTCGCGGGCGAGGCCGAGCCCCGACGCATCCGGGAAGCGCTCTATCCCGAGGACGGCGACGCCGAGGGCGCGCAACTCTTGAGCCAGGCGGATGCCCACCTGCCCCATGCCGACGACGATCACATGGCCGCCGTGCGGGATGACGCGGCGCCCGAACAGCGCCACATGTCGACCGGAGAGCAGATGGTGGACGATGCCGGCCGCAAAGGCCGCGGTGAAGCCCATGACGAGCAAGGCGGCGATGGTCGCCCAGACCAGTTCGGCGGCATGGTCCTCAAGGGTCGGGGCAGAGATCGTGGCCGTGGTCCGCGTCGCGTCGTAGAGCGCGCGCACCAATGAGTTGTGCTGGAGCCCGACCAGGGTGTCGATGGCGATGATGAGGAGCAGGCCGAACGCTCCGCCGAGGAGGACTGCTGACCCGGAGTCGTACGCATGCAACTGGCCGCGGACCCTGCCGACGAGGCCGCGCAGCCTCAGGCGCCCGGGGGTGCTGTAAGGGTGCACGTCCGCGAGATCATCATCGCCTGCCGAGGGCACGTCGATGGCCACCCACTCGGCCTCGAGTGAGGACCCCCGGCGCCGGATCGCTCCGTGGTCCGGGGCGATGGCAGCCGCCACGATCGACGGCACGCTGATGGAGGCGGGGGAGAGGACCACACAGTTCGGAACCGTCGCCTCGATCTGCTTGCGCACCGTGCGGTCGAACAGCGCGACGAAGAGTCGGATGCCGGGGCGCAGGTGCTCGATGACGAGGCTGTAGCGCAGCGCTCGGATGTCGTCGTGGAGCAGGACGGCGACACCCGTGACACCTGCATGCAGGGCTGCGCGGAGCTCGGCGTCCGAGGGATCGTCCAGATGGATCGTCGAGGTCCCGGCGTCCTGCAGCAGCGCGCACGCACGCCGGCCGACGTCGGTCTGCCCGATGACCAGAACCACCCCGGATGCTGGGTCAGTTGTGGATGCCGACACGCGCGTGTCGGCATCCACAACTGACGCAGCATCGCCGTCGGGTGTCGGGTTCACGGGACGAGCCTAGGTGTCCGAGTGCTCCTTCGGGGGCTCGTAGCCCTCGGATTCCACCCGGGCGGCGTTCTTGGGCAGCAGCAGACTGGTCAGCGCGCCCAGCAGCACGAACCCGCCGGCCACCCAGGCCACTAGCTTGATCGCGTCGGCGAACCCGGCTGACGCTCCCTCGACGAGGACCTCACCGTCCGGTGCGTCCGCGAAGCCCGGCAGGGCCTGCCCGGCCGACGCCGCCATGGCGTCGGACACCTGCTCGGCCTGGGCGGCCGGAACTCCGCGGTCCTCCAGTTGGCCTGCCACTCCGTTGAGGCCGAACAGCAGCGTCGCGCCGATGATCGCGGTTCCGATCGCCGCGCCGACCTGACGGGACGTCGATTGCACTGCGCTGCCCTGGCCCGACTCGGCGATGGGCACCTCGCTCAGGATGACGCCGGTGAGCTGGGCTGTGGCGAAGCCGACACCCAGCCCGTAGAGGAACAGCCAGGGTGCCATCTCCCAGCCGGTCACGGTCACGCTCAGGAAGAAGCCGAGCGCGATGATGCCGACGGCTTCGAAGACCATTCCCATCTGCAGCACCCGTACCGGACCCATCCGCTGTGACAGGGGCGCGCCGAGGCCGGACGCGACGAAGGAGCCGCCGGCCAGCGCCAGCAGGATGACGCCGGTCTCGAGCGCCGAGTAGCCGCGCGTGGCCTGCAGGAACAGGGGCAGGGCGAAGAGCAGTCCGAACTCGCCGAGGCTGACGATGAGGGCGACGAAGTTGCCCGCGCCGAAGGTGCGGATCCGGAACAGTCGGAGGTTGACCACGACGACCTTGCCGGCCCGCAGCCTGCGCAGTTCCACGAGCACGAAGACCACCAGGGCCAGCAGGCCCAGCACGGCTGCCACGAACACGATCGACACGGAGTCACTCGGCCACTCCCAGCCGCCAGCCGAGAAGGACTGGAGCGGGGTGAGCCATCCGTAGCGCTGCCCCTCGATCAGTGCGAAGACGATGCCCACGAGGCCCAGCGTGATGAGGAGGGTGCCGAGGATGTCGATGCCCTTCGGGCCGCCCACCGCCTTGGTCTCCGGAACGGTGACCAGGACCCCGACGAGGACGACGATGCCGATCGGCACGTTGATGAGGAAGGCCCAGTGCCACGAGGCGTTCGTCGTCAGCCAACCGCCGACGAGAGGCCCGAGGGCCGCCATGCCGCCGATCGTGCCGCCCCACACCGCGAACGCCACGGCGCGCGACTTTCCGGTGAACACGGCATTGATGACCGACAGGGATGAGGGCAGGATCATCGCTCCGCCGATGCCCTGAAGGGCCCGGGCGGCG
>JAUHZW010000076.1 GCA_030425745.1 Actinomycetes bacterium | reverse complement strand
GCGGTCGGAGTAGAGGTAGTCGCCGAACGGGAACGAGGTCGCGAGCCCGATGCGCTCGATGAGCCAGCCGAAGCTCAGGGTGATCCCGAGGTAGCCGGCGGCCCATGCCGCCCCGCGGGCCAGGAACGCGTGCGAGGCGGTCGCCCCGAAGAAGGTCACGACGGTCGCGATCGTGAACACCGTCCGTGTGCCGTCGCTGACCAGGACCCACACGATCTGGCCGAGGATCGTGAGCGCGACAAAGGCCCACGGCAGGTACGTGAGCCAGCCTGAGGGGCCGTCACCGCGATCGGCCCGGGGGCCGCTGTACACCCGCATGCTCACAACGGGAGTCTATGGTGGAGAGCGTGAGGCGCAGCGTGACACCACGGGCGGCGAGCGTTCCGACGGGCCCCCGCGGGCCCATCATCCGGCGCTCGTCCTGCGCCCTGCTGTCCGCAGTCGGCGTCGTGGCCGGCATCCTGATCGGCGCAGTGGGCCCGGCAGTTCCAGCCGCCGCGGCAGAGCCTTCGACCCGACCTGCAGCTCGCGCGCCGATCGTGATGACCGCACCCAGCACAGCTCCCGCGCTGAGTGCCTTTCCGCTCACCGTGAAGGTGCCGGCACTCGACCGCGGCACCACCCGCCGCACGGCGGTTCTTCTCGCCTCGCGCGACGGCACGACCTACTCCAAGCTCTCGAGCTGGCGCGTGCCGGCCGGTGGGCGCACCAAGGAGTTCAACGTCGAGGCGGGGGAGGCATTGGGTCGGCTGTACCTGCGCACCGAGGTGACCGGCAAGGGCCTCACGCTGCAGCGCAAGACGATCGCCCTCCGGGTCACCAATCCCTATCGGCCCAGCGAGCCCGACAATGTGGCGATCCCGGAGCAGGGCGTGCGCGTCGACGGCACCCTGTTCGGCAACCACCCCATCGTCGGTGTACCCGAGTTCGCCGGGACAGTGCGTCTGTGGGATGTCAGCACCTCCTGGAACCAGATAGAGCGCCAGCGCGGCCGGTTCTCGTGGGAGGCCCTGGACCGCGAGATCGCCAAGGCCGAGTCCGCGGGGCAGCAGGTGCTGCTCGTCCTCGGCGGTACGCCGGAGTGGGCCGCGGTCGCCAAGGCACCCGGCGCCGAGTTCGCCGGACCCGGCTCGTCCATGCCGATGACCGATCCCAGGCTGTTCGAGGACTACGTGCGCGCGGTGGTGAACCGCTACGGCGGTCGGATCGCCGCCTATCAGATCTGGAACGAGGCGAACATCTCGCAGTTCTGGAGGGGCACCCCCGAACTGATGGCCGACCTCACCGCCCGCGCCAACCGGATCATCAAGCAGGCCGTGCCGGGCGCGACGGTCGTCGCGGCTTCCACCGGCTCACGGTGGGTCAAGGGCTTCACGGAGTTCTACCCGGACTATCTGGCAGCCTTGCGTGAATTCGACTGGCCCATCGACGCCTTCGCGGTCCACCTGTACCCGCTGCCGGGGGGCACGCCGCGGGACCGCGCCTTCCTCCTCGGCATGATGAACACCGCGCTTCGGATCGCTGAGGCACCGGCGCTGCCGATCTGGGAGACGGAGATCAATTACGGGATCACCAATCCGGGCACGGGCGACGCCGCACGCTTCATCCCCGACGCGGAGATCCCCGCCTACGTCTCGCGCACGTACATCGACTCCCTGCGCTACGGCATCGCGCGCTCCTACTGGTACGCATGGACGCCGGAGTATCGGCTGCTCGGCATCCAGATGTGGAACGGCTACCTGGCCACCCAGGCCTATGGCCGTGTCCGGGAGTGGGTGGTCGACTCCACCTTCCACGGCTGCTCGACCGAGGGCGTCGTCGTCCAGTGCAACTTCGATCGCAACGGCTACCCGTTCTACGTCGCCTACACCGATGACGAGAGTGTGGCCTCGATCGACCGACCGGAGGGCATGACGGTCTTCCAGGGCATGGGCGGTGTCACGCAGGCGGCCGGGCCGCAGGTGACGGTCTCCGGCACCCCGGTGCTCATCGCCGGACCGGTGCCGTGACCGACCCGGACGGGGCAGAGCCCGAGGAGCTGGCTCACCGCATCATCGCCGCCCGCGCCGAGTCGCGGGTGCTCCCGGCGCCTCTGGATCACGCACTGTCCTCCGCCGAGGCGTACAGCATTCAGGAACTCGTCCTCGCGCCGCGGATGACCACGGGTGGTGGGCGCGGCGGCTGGAAGCTCGGCTATACGTCTGCGGTCATGCGCGAGCAGATGGGCGTCGCGGAGCCCAACTACGGCCCGCTTGCACGGGCCATGATCCTCGATGGATCGACGTCGGAGGGCGCTGTCGTCTCCGCGGGGGTGACCCAGCCGAAGGTCGAGCCTGAGATCGCTGCGGTCCTCGGATCTGATGTCGTGCCCGAGGCCACGCTCGACGAGGTGCGAGCAAGCGTTCAGTCCTGGCATCTCGCCCTGGAGATCGTGGACTCCGTCTGGGAGGGCTATCGCTTCGATTGGGCGCTGAACACTGCTGACGGCTCCTCGGCGGCCTTCGTGGTCCTCGGGCCGGCCCTCCTGCATGAGGATGGTCAGGACGTGATCGATCTGTCCACCATCGACATCGAACTGTCCCGCAACGGGGAGCCTCTAGCTCAGGGCCGCTCCGATGCCGCCATGGGCGACCCGGTCCGGGCACTGCACTGGCTGTCGCAGAGATTGGCGGACCGGGGCGAGGTCCTGATGGCCGGCGACGTCGTCATCACCGGCGGCCTCACCAAGGCCATCGATCTGGCCGTGAACGACGTGGTGTCCGCGCAGGTGACGCAACCCGTGGCGTATGCCGACGTGGCCGTCGCCGTCCTGCGCAGTTGACCTGCTCGGCCTCAGCCGTCATCACTCTTGGCCGGAACTCAATCCCATGTTTTCTGCGATCATTCCCATGAATGCCGCGTCATCCAACGTCTGACGGGCCCCGAGGATGGTGGTGGCATCGTCGCCGCTGATGTAGCGGAGTTGAGAAGTCCCGTCCGTTGTGGCGTTGAAGATGACGTCGGCAACGTCATCAGCGTCGCCGATGTCCTCCTGCATTCTGGCGCCCCAATTGGTCATGACCCGTTGCATGGTCTCCCCATACGGGCCGCCCTCGGGGTCCATGGTGAAGACGAAGGAGCGACCGGCGAAGTCTGTGGCCACCGCTCCAGGTTCGACGACCTTGACCCTGATTCCAAACGGGCTCAACTCGTAGACGAGGGCCTCGCTGATGCCCTCTACGGCGAATTTGCTTCCGTGGTAGAGCGAACCGAAGGGGAACGCCATCCGGCCACCCACAGACGAGATGTTCACGATGACTCCGCCACCTTGAGTCCGCATGACTGGGATGACCGCCTGTGTGACCTCGAGCAGGCCGATGACGTTCGTGTCGAACTGACGTCGGATGGTCTCGCTGCTGGTGATCTCCAGCGGGCCGTATGCGCCGAATCCGGCATTGTTGATCAAGGCGTCGATGGAGCCGAATCGATCGGTGGTCTCTGCCACGGCCGTGGCGATCGACTCCTGATCGGTGACGTCGAGCCGGGTCACGTGAACATTCGAGAGCTGAGACAACTCCCGGCCGTCGTCCGGGGATCGCATGGTGGCGCCGACGTTCCATCCTTCGCGGTGGAAGCGCTCGGCCGTGGCGCGACCGATTCCTGTGGAGGCTCCGGTGATGAGGACTGTGCGCGACATGGTTCTCCTTAGCAGGGGAATGGTCGTCGGACTGTAGGGTGTGGACCATGGTCAACAGTCAAGTGACTCCCCGGAGATGCCCTCGTGCTCATTGGTGAGTTCGCTGAGGCGGTGGGCTCGACCAAGGACACTGTGCGCTTCTACACCAGGCTCGGGCTGCTGGTGGCCGGTGAGCGCACGGCGGGACAGCGCACGTACGCCGTCTACGACGAGGATCAGGTCGATCGCTTTGTCTTCATCGCGCAATGCAAGGCTCTCGGCTTCACCCTGGACGAGATCGGCAATGGGCTGAGAGAGCACGAGGCCGGAACTCTCACCGAGTCACGCCAGCAGGAGATCCTGGAGGCGAAACTCCGCTCGATCGAGGAGCGTATTGCTGCTCTGCGTCAGGCGGAAAAGAAACTGCGCGCCAAGGTCGAGCGCTCGGGCGCGTGAGCGTCGAGGACTAGCCCCCGATCTCGGCAGCCTCTCCGGCTGTGATGCGCAGCAGTTCGTCGTAGGTGGTCGGGAAGACATAGTGCGGATGGCCCGCTGCCGCCCACACCTCGTCGTAGCGGGAGAGGGCGATGTCGACGATCGTGCGCAGCGGTTCGGGATGACCCACCGGTGCAACCCCTCCGATCGCGAAGCCGGTGGCCTTGCGCACCTGGTCGGCATCGGCCTTGTCCACGTGATCGACGTCAAGGGCCATCGCCAGCGACATGGTGTCGACCCTGTGGCCGCCGGAGGCCATGACCAGGACGGGTTCACCGTCAGCGAGGAAGATCAACGAGTTCGCGATCTGCCCCACGTCGATGCCGAGGGCGACCGCTGCCTCCTTCGCGGTGCGAGCGCTGTCGTCCAGAGCGCGGACCTCACCTCGGGCGCCCAACAGCTGCAGCGCTCTTCGTACCCGGATGACGGACTCCTGCTCGGTGGACTGGCTCATGGAGTGAGCGTATCCGCGGCACACTGGTGGCATGGCGGAACAACAGGTCGAGCGGTTCACGGGATTCCCCATCGAGGGCTTCGAGTTCTACGACGCACTCGGCGCGGACAACACGCGGGAATGGTGGCGGGATCACAAGAACGAGTACGAGCGGTACGTCAAGGCCCCGATGCTGGCGCTGCTGACCGAACTCGAGCCGGAGTTCGGCACGCCGCATGTCTTCCGGCCTTACCGGGATGCCCGATTCAGCAAGGACAAGACGCCGATCAAGGACCATCAGGGCGGGGTCATCAAGGTCGAGGATGCGATCGCGTACTACGTGCAGGTCTCGGCGACCGGACTGATGGTGGCCGGTGGCTGGTATGCCCCGGAGGGCGCGCAGGTCGCGCGGTTCCGGACGGCGGTGGACGGCGCCCCCGGTGCGGAACTCGAGCGGATCCTCGCCGGGCTGCGTCGCTCGTGGACGATCGACGGACGGCCTTTGAAGACCCGTCCTCGCGGCTATGACGCAGATCATCCGCGCATCGACCTGCTGCGGTTCCGGGCACTGACGGTCTCGCGCAGCTACAGCATCGAACCGTGGATGGGCACCCGCAAGGCGTTCACCACGGTCCGGGATCGGTGGCGCGCGATGCAGCCGCTCGTGGAGTGGCTCGCGGACCATGTCGGGCCTGCGACCGACCCGGCTGACGTGACCTGACCGACCGCCGTGCGGCGTGGTGGTTGGCGCGGCTGGGGGAGCGAAGGGGCCACGCCGCCGATACAGCGAGCGATGCGAGTGCGACGCCGATGGTCAAGGCAGCGATGGCGATCGCGATCCGGCCGGGGTTCAGAGGGGCTCGCAAGGCGCCCTCGGCGACCAGTCGAGCCGCCCCGGCCAACACGGCGGTGGCGCCTGCCGCAAGGGCGAGTGACCACTGCAGGCGGCGCTGAGCTGCCTGCGGGTGTCGGGACGTCGGCTGCTGTCGTGCAGGCTCTCGGGAGGTGTTCGGTCGGTCAGAACGGAAAGGCGTCATCGGGGCCTCCTGTCTCTGCCGAGGGCGGGACGTCGTGCGGGTGCGACACGGGGTCGGCCGTGAGGGACGACTTACGGCAACGGGGTGGTCCGTGACCATCGGCGGGTGGTGAGAGTGCTGGTGGCTCATGGTCATGGATGAGTCCGGATGGGGCCTGCCAGCGGCACCAGCCGTCCGCGCGACTGTCGATGATGCGCCAGCCGCCATGGGTCTTGAGCTGATGGTGGCGGGTGCATAGGGGGCCGAGGTTGGCGCAGTCGGTCCTGCCGCCGACGTTCCAGGGACAGGCATGGTCCATGTCGCACTGGGCCGCTGCCCGTGAGCATCCGGGGAACCTGCACGTCTGGTCACGACGGATCAGGAAGTCACGCAGCGGGCCGGTCACCCGATAGCTGCGCCGTCCGAGGTCCAGGAGGTGGCCGGTGGCCGGGTCGGTGATGCAGCGCCGCAGGCTGATCGTCTTCGCGTCGGTCAGCAGGGCACGCAGGGCATCCACGGTCTCCCACTGTGCGCCGCCCGGGCCGGCCCCGCGGACGCTGATGGGCTCCTCGGCGATGCCCATCAGCGTGGCGAGGTCGACCGTCACATCGAGGCGGATCTCCCATGGTTCTCTGTCCGAGAGGCCCTCGACACCGGTGTGGCCGGCCCCCGGGTCGTTGCCCCTGGTGCCGTCAGCTCCGATCCGCACGCCACGTCGGGTCAGGAGGGCCACGAGGGCCTCACTGCGGCGCTCCCCGATCCCAGCGCACTCGTCGCTCTCGGGTGACAGGGGGAGCCGTGCGTCTCGGGCCAGTCGGTCGACCGCAGCCAGGCATGCCTGAGCCTGCGCCACACCCATCCGGGCCATCAGCAGTGCTGTGCCGTCGGCCTCGGTCTCCACCCACACGTCACGACGCGCCATCGCCTGCTGCCGGCGACGCCGGGCATGGGCGCCATCCACGCGCCGCAGGACCCGGTCAGCAGCGCGCCGTGTCGCTGCGACACCGTGGGAGGAAGCCGTCCGGAGGGCAGCCCTCTCGATCGCTAGGGCATCGGACAGGAAGGCATGCACGGAGGGCCCGTCGGATCCGGCCTCGAGCCACTGCTCCGCCTGAGAGTGTCGGACCACGGTGCGGGCGATGGCCTGAGCGTGCGCGTAGCTGATCTCGCCCTGAGCGAGCGCGGCCCGGGTGCCGACCAGCGCCCGTGACAGGAGCCGGGACATCGTGATCCGCTCGTCGGCGAAGTGCTCCGGCCAGCGGAGCGCCGCGGCCACCTCCGAACGGGCCGGGTCGACGATGCGGTGGACGGTGCCGCGCTCGGTGCTGTGCTCCGACACCTGAACCGTCGCGCCGGCCACCTCGACCAGCAGATGGGCCTGGACGGAGTGGAGCGCGGCGAGGGCCCGCTCCACCTCCCGGAGTCGGCCCAGCAACTGCGCTGTCCTGTCGGGCTGCGCCGTCCTGTCGGGCTGCGCTGTCCTGTCGGGCTGCGCTGTCCTGTCGGGCTGCGCTGTCCTGTCGGGCTGCGCCGTCCTGTCGGGCTGCGCTGTCCTGTCGGGCTGCGCCGTGGACGGCCACGGCGCAGCGATGCGTGCGGTGGCGGAGATCAGGGTCTCGACGTTGCGGCGCGGTCCACGGCTCGCCGGGCGATACGGCGCGGGGGTGGCTTCGTCGATCGCTTCGTCACTGGCCGCCCAGTCATCCAGCGCGTCGAGGAAGAGGGCATCCGGTGGTTCAGGGATCGCCGTGTACGGCTCGTCGAGCCGCACACCGATGCAGGGGGCACCCCCTGTCGAGGAGGTCACCTGCATCGCTTCTCGGGCCATGCGAAGACCGTAGGTCAGGGGTCTGACATCGCTCTCGGATCAGCGCACAGGGCGGCAGGGGCTCCTCAGACGCGCACCCGCTCGCCCGCATCGGGGACCACGGCGGCGATGTCGAGCTCCTCGCGGACGCGGGCGGCGAGTGCTGCCGCCGCACGTGGCTCTCCGTGGTTCACGAACACCTGACCGGGCAGGGGTTCGCACGATGTCAGCCACGACACCAGCTCGTCGGCGTCAGCATGCACCGAGAAGGCCTCGATCTCGGCGATCTCCGCGCGCACCGGCACGTACTGGCCGTGGATCTTGATCTCATGGGCACCGTCGAGGAGCATGCGCCCCGGCGTGCCCACCGCCTGATACCCGACCAGGAGGACGCAGTTGTCACGGTCGGGCAGATGGGCCTTCAAGTGGTGGGTCACCCGGCCCCCGCTGCCCATGCCGGACGCGGAGACGATGATGCGTGCGCCGTCGCGGTCCAGCGCCATGGACTGCTCGGGCGTGGTCGCCTCGTGCAGGTTCGGCAGGTCAAGGGCATCGGTGCCGCGCGCGAGGACGGCGCTCGTGATCTCCGGGTCGTCGTTCCGGATCGCCTCGAGGTAGACCCGGAGAGCCGCCAGAGCCATGGGGCTGTCGACATGGATCGGCGAGACGGGAATGCGCTGCTGGTCCTGAAGCTGTCGCAGGGCGAGCAGGAGCACCTCAGTGCGGTCCACCGCGAAAGCCGGGATGACCACCGTGCCGCCGCGCTTCAGGGTCCGGGTGATGGCCGCGGCCATCTCGTCGATCTCGGCATCCACGTCGCCGTGCCGGCGATCCCCGTAGGTGGACTCCAGGACGATGGCATCCGCCGAGCACGGCGGTGTCGGGGGGTCCAGGAGGGGATGGTTGCCGCGGCCGAGATCGCCGCTGAAGACGACCGTGCGCTGACGGGCCGTCTCGGTCAGCGTGACGGTGGACGAGCCGAGGATGTGCCCACCGACATCGAGCCGGGCCTCGATCCCGGGGATCGGGGTGAAGAACCGGCCGAACTCCACCGGTCGCAGGAGAGCGATGGCCCGCTCGGCATCATCGCTGTCGTAGAGCGGCTGCGGGTCGGTGTGCCGGGAGAAGCCCTTCTTCCGTGCCCAGGAGGTGTCCTCCTCCTGCAGTCGGGCACTGTCGCGCAGGATGATCGGGACCAGAGCCGCGGTATTGGGGGAGCAGTAGATCGGTCCGGTGAATCCATCGCGGACCAGTGCGGGCACGAAGCCGCAGTGGTCGAGGTGAGCGTGGGTCAGGACGATGCACGAGATCGTGGCCGGGTCCAGTGGGAAGGGCTCCCAGTTGCGGCTGCGCACGTCGCGTGGTCCCTGGAACATGCCGCAGTCCACGAGCATCCGTTCACCGGGAGCACCGTCGACCGGTTCGGGTTCGACGAGGGTGCGGGACCCGGTGACGGTCCCGGCGGCGCCGAGGAAGGTGAGGAACACACCTCTGGTGTAGCACGTTGCGAGGGCAGTGTCAGCGCGGTATCGCCCCCGTCCCTGAGGCGATGGCGGCTGGGGTTGACGACTGT
>JAUHZW010000075.1 GCA_030425745.1 Actinomycetes bacterium | reverse complement strand
CTCGATCTCGCGGTGACGTCCGCTCTCGCGGTCGTCACGGCCCGTGCGGGGGCAGCCATGCAGCGGGGCGGGTCAGCGGAGCGGCGGATGCGGGAGGCCCTGTTCCTGCAGGTGCAGGCCCAGACGGCTGCCACCCGGGGCGCCTCACTGGACCTGGTGCGCCGCCGACTCGACGGCTAGCGCTTGACGAGCACGGGCTTCGGCGCGGACTGCAGCTCGCCGTAGGCGTTGGCCGCCTCGATGCGGCACGTGTACTTCACCGGCTTGAGCTTCGCCACCGTCACCTTGCGGCCGGTGATGGGTGCGGTGATCGTGCGCCCACCAGCCGCCGGCTGGCAGGCGACCTGGTTCAGTGTCAGTTCCGTGCCGTGGGCGTCGGTCGGCGTCACGGTGGCAACGACCTGCCGGTCACCGATGGCTCGGAGCTTGGTGATGCTGCCCGGATCAGGCAGCGGGACCGGGGTGCCCTCCACGGGCCCGGCCACGGGTGAGTTGCCCTGGTCGTTACCGGCGATCGCCGTCACCTGGTAGGTCAGGCCGTCGGTCAGACCCTCAATCGTGCACTGCGAGGTGGCGTTGGCCGGGCGTGGCGTCGCGAAGCAGTTCCAGCTCTGACCGGTCGCAGGGTCGACGGCGGTCGCGGCCATCGCCGTCACGGTCGAGCCATCGGACGGGGGAGTCAGGTTCACGATGAGACGACCCGCACGGGGCAGCACTTCAAGGGTCGGAGGGGTGGTCGGCACCACGATGTCTGACACCGGAATCGCGCCAGCCGAAGCGAGGAAGTCCAGTTCGGACGAGATCCTCGTGTAGACACCGGGGCGGTTGGTGGCGCACTCCTCGCCCCAGCTGACAACGCCGACGAGGCGGGCAGCGGCACCGTCGCCGGCGACGAGCGGGCCGCCGGAGTCGCCCTGACAGGCGTCGATCACCAGTCCGGCGGGTGAGACGCCCGCAGCGCAGATCATGACGGCGGCGTCGGCCTCGCCCGCTCTGAAGCCGATGAACCGCACTCCATTGAGCACGTAGTCCTCGCCCCCGCCGCAGGAGGCATCGGGGAAGACGGTCATCCGGCCCACGCGGAACACGTCGGGATAGGCCTTGTCATCTGCGGAGGTGTTGCCCCAGCCCACTGCGCGCACGGGTGCGCCGGATGCCGTGAGGGTGGCGATCTCGGCGGCGGTGATCGGTTCGAGGGGCGTGACGCCCTCGACCGGCTGGGCCAGGGTCAGCACCGCGACATCGTTGCTGGCTGTCCGTCGCGCATACGCGGGGTTGACCGTGATGGTCGAGACATCCGCGACCCTCATCCGTCCGTCGCGCAGGCTCGAGCCGAAGCCGATGAGGATCGCGGCCGGGTCGCGCTGTGCCCCGGTCTCCTGATCGGTGACGCAGTGGGCAGCCGTCACGATGGTCGTCGGAGTCGTGAGGGTCCCGCCGCAGAACTGGGACTGGAACGCTCCGTCGCGGTCATACCGTGAGCGGGAGAGCAGGGACACGATCCACGGATAGGCGGAGGGATCCTCCTGGGTGCCGTTGACGATCCGCGGCGCCGACTGCGCAGTTGCGGCGCTGCTCGCCCCGGCGCCCAGGGGCACGAGGCTCCAGGCGACGACGATCGCCGCCAGCGCGATCAGGCGCCGCCGCACAGCATCTGAACCCCGTCCCATACGGACACGGTACGTGCTGATCCACTCCGAGCCCGCCATGTGCCCGCCATGTGCCCGCCATGTGCCCGCCATGTGCCCGGTCAAGGTCCGGTCGCGGCTCTCGTTGGCGTCTGATGACGACGTGCTGAAGAGTGAGCCTCGACCACCACGGGAGGAACACGCCATGCCCCATGCGCTCATCACCGGGCCCACCTCGGGCCTCGGCCGGGGCTTCGCTGAGGCCTTCGCACGTCGCGGGTTCGATCTCGTGCTCGTGTCACGCGATGAGGCACGGCTTGCCGCCACGGCCGATGAACTGATGTCGCAGCACGGCATCACCTGCGAGGTGCTGCCAGCCGACCTGGCGATCCGTGAGGACGTCGACCGTGTCGCGAACCGGCTCCGCGACACCGAGTCGCCCGTCTCGGCCTTGGTCAACAACGCGGGCTTCGGACTGCGCGAGTCCTTTCTCGAAGCGCCGATGGACGACGAGCAGCGGATGCTCGACGTCATGGTCACGGGCGTACTGCGCCTCACCCACGCGGCCCTGCCCGGGATGGTCGAGCGTGATCGCGGCATGGTCATCAACGTCAGCAGCATGGCCGGCTGGTTCCCCGGCGGCACCTACTCGGCGGCCAAGGCCTGGGTCACGACGTTCAGCGAGAGCCTCAGCGTCGGGCTGCGGGGCAGCCGGGTGCGGGCGATTGCCGTGTGCCCCGGCTTCGTGCGCACCGAGTTCCATGACCGGGCGGCGATGAACATGTCCCAGACCCCGGACTGGATGTGGCTCGACGTGCCGACGGTGGTCGATCGGACCTTTCGTGATCTGGCCGCGGGCCGATCCGTCAGCGTGGCCGGACCGCAGTACCCCGCCTTCGCCCGGATCCTCCAGCACGGGCCGCGCACGCTGGTGCGGCGCTTCGCCGGCGAGCGGTACCGACTGTCGCGTCGATCTGACTGACCGTCAGGCAGGTGACTGCCATTGCCCGATGTCGGCAGGCGAGAGCACATCCCACCCGCGCAGCCGTGCCTGCAGTGACGCCTCGGTGGTCGGCTCGCACACGATGGTGACGCGGGCATCGGGCCACGCGTCGCTGACGGTCGGCAGTTCGGGGTCCAGCAGCAGGTACTCCTCCACGCGGCGATGGGACGCATGCTGAGACCGTGCGACTGCCGGGAGCAGGAGTGCCGATGAGCCGGCAGCCACGATGACCAGGGGACTCACCGGGGCCAGGCTGTTGATGGCCGCGCACATGCGCACGGACAGGTCCGCATCTCCGGGCATCGGTTCCACGACGACGGCCTGCGGGTGCAGGCCCAGAAACGACGCGTGCGTCGATGTGGTTTCGCCGGCGGGCAGTACGAGGATCGTCGGGCCGGTCACGCGACTCACCGTAGCCGGACCGTTCGGCACTAGGCTCACGTCCATGGCGAGTGAGGCGTGGACCAAGCTGCGGGATCAGATCAACGAGAAGGCCGTCGTGCGCGGCAAGGTCGTTCTCTCGAGCGGACGTGAGGCCGACTACTACGTCGACCTGCGTCGGGTCACCCTGGACGGAGTCGCGGCTCCGCTCGTCGGTCGGGTGATGCGCGAACTCGTGGAGGAGTGGGAGTACGACGCTGTCGGCGGCCTGACCCTCGGGGCCGACCCGGTGGCCACCGCGATGCTCCACAGTGCGGCCGCGGACCTGCAGACCCTCGACGCCTTCGTCGTCCGCAAGAGCGAGAAGCAGCATGGCCTGCAGCGTCGGATCGAGGGTCCCGATGTCGCCGGGAGACGCGTCATCGCCGTCGAGGACACCTCGACCACGGGTGGATCTGTGCTCACTGCGGTCGATGCGCTCGAGGAGTCGGGTGCCACCGTCGTGGGCGTCGCCGTGATCGTGGACCGGGGCGCGGGCGACGCCATCCGTGAGCGGGGTCTGCAGTACAAGGCCGCCTATTCGCTGGCTGATCTCGGCCTGGAATAGTCCCACGCAGCACCCTGCTGCTGCACCGAGTCCAAGAGCCCCTGCACGTCGACGTGCGCGGGGACATCGCCCGCACGGAGGAACTCAAGGAACACCTCGGGTGGCATCGGTCGGGCGAAGAGGTATCCCTGCCCCAGATCGCAACCGGTGTCCAGAGCCCGTTGAAGTTCTGCCGCGGTCTCGATTCCCTCCGCCACGGTGCGGGCTCCCACGGACTTGGCGAGATCCACCACGGCGGCCAAGAAGGCACTGCTCTCCCCGCGATGGGGGGACAGGATCGAGCGGTCGATCTTCACCTCACCGAAGAGCCCGTCGCGGAGCGCGTCGAAGAACGCGTGGCCGGCGCCGAAGTCATCCAGAGAGGCCGTGAAGCCCCAGGCGCGGAACTCCGCGAGTGTGCTCATCGCCGCTCGACGGTCCTGCGCGAGCGATGTCTCCGTCACCTCGATCACCACTCGATCCGGGGTGAGGGCGCCCTCGTTCAGAGCGGCGAGGACCCGCTGGGTCAGGTGCGGGTTGTCCAGGTTGGCTGCGCTGATGTTGACCGCCACCTGCAGATCGCCCGGCCACGTCGATGCGGTGAGCGCGGCCTGCTCCAGGATCGCGAGATCCACGCGCTGGATGATCCCCGACCACTCGGCTTCGGGGACGAAGGCGCTGGGCGCGACGACGCCGAGGGTCGGATGGTCCCAGCGGGCGAGCGCCTCGGCGCCGACGACGGCACCGTCGGACAGTCGTACCTGGGGCTGGAACCACGGCCGCACCTGACCGTCGTCCAGAGCAGACAACAGCGAGCGGTCGAGCTCCGAGACGTGACCGAACAGACCGCTGAGGTCCTCGAAGACCGCGATGCGACGGGATCCGTGGATGGACGCTCGATGCGATGCGACTGTTGCGGCATTCATCAGGTTGGTGCTGTCTGGCTCGCTGAGGCTGTCCGGGTGGACGATGCCGACGGTCGTTCCCACCGCGATCGAGTCGTCCGTGATGCCGGTGATCGGCTCGCTCATCCGCTCCATGAGTCGCCAGGCCAGCAGGGCCAGTGCCTCATGGTCGGAGTCGTCGGCAGTGAGGACGACGAGTCGCAGCGAGTCCGACTCACGGGTGATCAGATCGGGATCGCCGGACACCTCGACCAGTCGCGCGGTCAGGGTGACGTCGATGGCATCGCCCACCGCATCCCCGTGCCAGTCACGGATGCGCTCGAAGCGGTCGAGTTCGACCCGGGCGACGGCGAAGTCCCGGCGCCCCGCCGCCAGGGCTTGATCGAGCCGGGCGCGGAACTCGCGGGCGGCGGAGCGTGCCTCGTCGGACAACGCCCACTCCCTCGCCTCGGTCCCCGCGCTCAGGAGTATACGGACGCGTCAGGCGCGCTCGAGGGACTCGTCCTCCTGCTCCTCGCTGAGGCCGAGACGCCGTTCGAGAACCATCAGTCCGACGACGATCAGGACGCCGACAACGGCCAGGACCACGGCGCTCAGCACGTCGGACGTGGGTGCGAGCAGGCCTCGGTCATCGTCCTCCCACGGCCACAGGGCGCGCAGCGAGCCGACCATCAGGCCGGTGATGACGACGAGCGTGATGCGTGTCCGGTGGGCCAGCAGCCACTTGAGCACTGAGACGAACACCGCCAGGCCGACGACGGCGCCCAGGGCGAAGACCGCGAGGTAGGCGAGATCGCGCTCGTTGACCGCGTTGATCGTCGTCTCGTACATGCCGACCGTGTAGAGCAGGAAGGAGCCGGACACTCCCGGCAGGACGAGTGCGCAGATCGCCACTGCGGCGGCGAGAAACACGATGAGCGGGCTCGGGTCGGAGATGGACACGGGAGGAAGGCCGACGAGCACGAAGAGGACTGCCGCGACGATGAGGGCGACCACGTAGTCCACGGGGCGCCATCGGCCGCCGGCGCGGACCACCATGTGGGCCGGGACGTAGATGCCGGCGAGGACGAGTCCGAAGAACAGGGCGCGCATCTGGATCGGATGCGTCTCCAGCAGTGGCTCGATGAACTTCGCGCCCAGGACCAGGGCAGCGCCCATGCCGATCGCCAGGGGGATGAGCACCGCCCAGGGCAGGGAACGCAGCGTCTCAGCGAACCGACGCCCCGAGGGCCCGCCGGATGCCAGCCCGATGAGCTGCCGCACCGCGAGCACAGCATCGGCGATGGCGTTGATCAGGGTGCGGTAGATGCCGACGATGAGGGCGACGGTGCCGCCGCTGACCCCCGGGATCACCTCCGCGACACCCATGAGCAGACCGCGGACGAGGTTCACCACTGCGTTCTTCACGCGTGAACGCTAGCGGTTAGGGTCCGGTCCGTGACGGAGGACGTGGGGGTCGGGCCCTGGGAGGGCCCTTGGCCGGATGATCCGCGCTACGACCCGGAGCTGCTCCGCGAGGGCGACCGCCGCAACGTCGTCGACCATTACCGGTACTGGACGGTCGATGCGATCGTGGCGGACCTCGATCGCCAGCGACATCCCTTCCACGTGGCGATCGAGAACTTCTCCCATGACTTCAACATCGGGTCGGTCGTACGCACTGCCAATGCGTTCCTCGCCCGGGAGGTCCACATCGTGGGCCGTCGTCGGTGGAACCGTCGCGGGGCGATGGTCACGGATCGCTACCAGCATGTCCGGCACCACGGGGATGCTGCTGCGCTGGCGGCCTGGGCGGCCGAGCGCGAACTGCCGTTGATCGGTATCGACAACCTTCCGGGATCTGTGCCACTCGAGACGGCCGACCTTCCTGAGGCCTGCATCCTGCTGTTCGGACAGGAGGGCGAGGGCCTCAGCGAGCAGGCGCGGGGGCAGGTGCAGCAGGTGCTGTCGATCGCCCAGTACGGATCCACGCGCTCCATCAACGCGGGAGCGGCTGCCGCAATCGCCATGCATGCGTGGGTTCGTCGTCATCGGTTCGGTCAGGATCCTGTCGCGGGCGTGTAACACCTGCCGAACGCCGTGGTGGCGGCTACTAGCATCGTCGGTCGAATACGACGCACGAACCTGACCGCACACGACAGCCTGCCCAGCCGCCACCACTGAAGAGACACGTCACCATGGCTCAGCCCGCCCCGGCTTCTCCCACGTCCGCACCCACCGCCGAGCAGAAGGCCCGCGCACGCAACAGCGTGATCTACGGGTCGTCCGGCACCGTCATCGAGTGGTTCGACTACGGGCTCTACCTGTATCTGGTGCCGGTCATCTCACCACTGTTCTTCCCGTTCGAGGACCCAATCCTGTCGGTGATCGCGACCCTCGGGGTGTTCGCGGCCGGGTCGATCCTGCGTGTCGCCGGCGGTGCCTTCTACGGCAGCATCGGCGACCGGCTCGGCCGCAAGCGCGCGCTGGTGCTGTCGATCCTGCTCATGACCATTCCCATGGTCCTCACCGCGTTCATGCCGACGTACGCCACGATCGGCATCGCCGCCCCCATCATCTTCACGCTCATGCGCATGGTCCAGGGCTTCTCCGCAGGAGGTGAGTACTCCGGCACCATGGTGCAGCTCATCGAGCAGGCACCGCCGCAGCGCCGGGGGTTCCTCACCGCGTCCGTCGTGCTCACCTCCGGCATAGGCATCCTCGCGGCATCGGTCACCGTGCTGATCCTGCGCAACGTCCTCGACCCGACCCAGCTCAGCGACTGGGGCTGGCGTGCCGCGTACCTGCTCGGTGGTGTCCTCGGTCTGTTCGCCCTGATCATGCGTCGTCGCATGCAGGAGTCGGAGGCCTTTGAGCAGGAGGAGGAGAAGGGTGAGGTGCCGAAGGCGCCGCTGCGCTACGCCCTGCGCTACCTGGCCAAGCCGATCGCGATCACCGCGATCATCGCCGGCTACGGCAACCTGCTCTACTTCGTGATCATCGGGTTCGTCCCCGACATCCTCGAGGAGTACTCAC
Organism: Actinomycetes bacterium; assembly: GCA_030425745.1. Taxonomy (GTDB): domain Bacteria; phylum Actinomycetota; class Actinomycetes; order S36-B12; family S36-B12; genus UBA10649. The sequence continues at coordinate 1,529 of JAUHZW010000075.1, read as the reverse complement.
CGATCGACAGTCGTGAGACGTTCCTCGTGGTCACGATGATGACGGCGATCTTCGCCTTCGCGACCCCGTTCTTCGGGCTGTGGTCGGACAAGGTGGGCCGAAAACCGCTCATGATCGCCGGGATCATCGGCTACATCCTGCTGAGCATCCCCATCATGTGGGTCTTCAGCTTCGACCCGCTCATCTGGGCCGTCTTCGCGGGGATCGTGGCGCTGTTCTTCCTCATGCTGTTCTACGGGCCCCTCATGGCCGTCGTCGGCGAGCAGTTCCCCTCACGCGCCCGGTACTCCGCGCTGGCCACGGGCTACAACATCGGCTCGGGAATCATCGGCGGCATGGGGCCGTTGGTCGCGGCCTGGACCATCACCCAGTTCGGGACGCCGGTGGCCCCCGCCTATCTGCTCATCGCGGCATCGATCGTCACGCTGCCGTTCGTCTTCCGGCTGCGGGAGACCAAGGGCATCGATCTGGCGCAGCTCGATGCGGAGGCGCCGTCCGGGCGTGACTGACCGGGGTGTGACCTGCGGCACAGGGTCTGGAAGGATGTCATCGCTTACATCCGTCTACCTCCCAGGAGTCCTTCGATGCCGATCGCATCCCCCGAGGTCTACGCCGAGATGCTCGACCGAGCCAAGGCCGGCCAGTTCGCCTACCCGGCGATCAACTGCACGTCGTCCCAGTCCATCGTCGCCGCCCTGCGTGGATTCGCGGAGGCCGAGAGCGACGGGATCATCCAGTTCTCGTTCGGTGGCGCCGAGTTCGCGTCCGGCCAGGGCGTGAAGTCCATGGTCGCCGGAGCCGTCGCGCTCGCCGAGTTCGCGCACTCCATCGCGAAGTCCTACGACATCAACATCGCCCTGCACACCGACCACTGCGCCAAGGAGAAGCTCGAGGGCTTCGTCGAGCCGCTGCTGAAGATCTCACAGGAGCGCGTCGCCGCCGGTCAGGAGCCGCTGTTCCAGTCGCACATGTGGGACGGCTCGGCCGTGCCGCTCGGCGAGAACCTCGAGATCGCCCAGCGCCTGCTCGACGAGTCGGTCAAGGCCAACACCGTCCTCGAGATCGAGATCGGTGTCGTCGGCGGCGAGGAGGACGGTGTCGAGGCCACCCATGACGCCAAGCTGTTCTCCACCGTCGAGGACGGCCTGGCCACCGCTGAGGCTCTCGGCCTCGGCGAGCGCGGCCGGTACATGGTCGCTGCCACCTTCGGCAACGTGCACGGCGTCTACAAGCCGGGCAACGTCGTGCTGACCCCGTCCGTCCTCAACGAGATCCAGACCGCGGTCGGCGAGAAGTACGGCAAGGACAAGCCGTTCGACCTCGTCTTCCACGGTGGCTCCGGCTCGCTCCTCTCGGAGATCCGCGAGGCCCTGGACTACGGCGTCATCAAGATGAACATCGACACCGACACCCAGTACGCGTTCACGCGTCCGATCGTGGACCACATGTTCAAGAACTACGACGGCGTCCTCAAGGTCGACGGCGAGGTCGGCAACAAGAAGGCCTACGACCCCCGCGCCTACGGCAAG
>JAUHZW010000074.1 GCA_030425745.1 Actinomycetes bacterium | reverse complement strand
CGCGAACGTCGCCACGTGGGGCCAGCTCGCACCGGGCACCGCGGTGACCAAGGGTGCGGCACTCTTCCCGCGGATCGAGGTCGACGAGTGACGGCCGAGGGCCTGATCGCGCCACCGGAGCCGCTCGCGGCCCCTGTCATCGACTCACACACCCACCTCAACCTCCACGACCGCTATCTGCACGGCGATTCCGTCCCCGACCCCGATGAACTGCTCGCCATGGCGGCGGCTGTCGGCGTGCCCAAGGTGGTGCAGATCGGCTGCGACGTCGACTACGCCCGCCACTCGGTCGAGCTCGCCAAGACCCGGCCGAACGTCGTCGTCGGCGTCTCGGTGCATCCCAATGATGCGGCGCGCATCCATGACCGTGAGGGGGCTGCTGCGCTTGATGCAGCCATCGACGAGATCGCGGTGCTGGCTCAGGACGGCGTCGTCCGCGCAGTGGGCGAGACCGGGCTGGACTACTACCGCACCGGTGAGGAGCTTCGCGGCCCGCAGCAGCACTCCTTCCGCCGGCACATCGACCTGGCCAAGGAACTCGGCAAGGCGCTCGTCATCCACGACCGCGACTCCCACGACGACGTCATCAGCGTGCTCCAGAGCCAAGGTGCCCCGGACACCGTGGTGTTCCACTGCTTCAGCGGCGACGCGGCCATGGCTCGCATCTGTGCTGAGCACGGTTGGTACATGTCGTTCGCCGGGCCGGTCACGTTCAAGGCCAACGAGGGCCTGCGCGAGGCCCTGGACGTCGTTCCCGATGACCTGCTGCTGGTCGAGACGGATGCTCCCTACCTGACCCCGGTGCCGCATCGGGGCAAGCCGAACGCGTCTTACCTGATGCCGCACACGGTCCGCTTCATGGCGGAGCGCAGGGGCGTGGACGAGGCAGAACTGTGCCGGCGGCTCTACGCCAACACGATGGCCGCATTCGGAGAGTGGTGAGTCCGGTCGACGGGGAGTCCGACGGCCTGCTGGGCGGTCGCGACATCCGCGCCCTGGCCACTGAACTCGATCTCCGGCCGACCAAGCGGTGGGGGCAGAACTTCGTCACCGACCCCAACACGGTCCGTCGCATCGTCACGGCGGCGCGGCTGTCTGCGGACGATGTCGTCCTGGAGGTGGGCCCCGGTCTCGGCAGCCTCACCCTCGCCCTCCTTCCGCATGCGTCGCAGGTGATCGCCGTCGAGGTCGATCCGGTGCTCGCCGGGCGCCTGCCCATCACGGTGGCCGAACGTGCCCCCGCCATGGCCAGCCGGCTCACAGTGGTCGAGGCCGATGCGATGCGCATCGATCACCTCCCCGCTGAACCGACGGCTCTGGTGGCGAACCTGCCCTACAACGTCGCGGTCCCGGTCGTGCTGCACCTGCTGGAGACCTTCGAGAGCCTGCGAACCGTGCTGGTGATGGTCCAGAAGGAGGTGGCCGATCGACTGGCCGCTGCACCCGGCAGTCGGGTCTATGGGGTTCCGAGTGTCAAGGCCCGCTGGTACGCCGATGTCGAGCCCGCGGGCAACATCGGCACGTCAGTCTTCTGGCCGGTCCCTCATGTGGACTCCGGGCTGGTCCGGATGACGCGCCACGAACCGCTGCCCAGCCGAGCGGGTCGCGAGGCCACCTTCGCGGTCATCGACGCGGCGTTCGCGCAGCGGCGCAAGACCCTGCGATCGGCGTTGGCCGGGTTGGCCGGTTCTCCGGCCGCCGCGGAGGAGGCCCTGCGCGCGGCGGGGGTCGACCCTGGCCTGCGGGGTGAGCAGCTCGGCATCGGCGATTTCGTCGGCGTCGCCGACGCTCTCGCCACGCGGACCGGTGGGGTTTCGGTCTAGCCTGCTGTGGTGGCCGATTCCGTCACCGTTCGCGCTCCCGCGAAGGTGAACCTCCAACTGTCCGTGGGTCCGGTCCGTGCCGATGGCTTCCACGAGTTGGTCACCGTCTTCCAGGCCGTGAACCTCTGCGATGAGATCGTGGCCCGCCCCAATCCCGACGGCGGCATCCGGCTGACGATGTCCGGCGAGGGCGCGGAGGATCTGCCGGGGGGTGCGGACAACCTCGCCCACCGCGCGGCCGTGCTGCTCGCCGAGGCTCTGGACGTCCCGCCGGATGTCGACCTCCACATCCGCAAGGCGATCCCCATCGCCGGCGGCATGGCCGGCGGCAGTGCCGATGCCGCCGGAACGCTGCTGGCGTGCGACGCGCTGTGGAAGGGCGGCTCGTCCAAGGAGGAGCTCGCCGAACTGGCTGCCGCTCTCGGGTCGGATGTGCCGTTCGGGCTGCACGGCGGGAACGCGATCGGGACGGGTCGGGGTGAGCGGCTGACACCCGTGCTCTCCCGAGGACAGTTCTCGTGGGTGTTCGCCCTGGCTGACGGCGGCCTGTCGACCCCGGCCGTCTACCGCGAGTGCGACCGCCTGCGCGAGGGTCGATCAGTGCCCGAGCCCTACGTCTCAGACATCCTCATGCAGGCCCTCGCGGCCGGAGACGCCGAGCTGCTCGGCAAGGCCCTCCACAACGACCTCCAGCGGCCGGCCGTGTCCCTGCGACCGACGCTGGAGCAGCTGCTGGTGGCGGGGGAGGACTTCGGTGCCCTCGGTGGGCTGGTCTCCGGCAGTGGACCCACCTGCGCTTTCCTCGCCCGTGATGAGGAGCATGCCTTGGACCTGGCCGTCGCCCTGACGGGCACCGGTCTGTGCCGGTCGGTCCGCCGGGCTGAGGGGCCGGTCGCTGGCGCGCGCATCGTCGGCTGACTGCCCCGCCCAGACCCGACCCGTTGCCTGGTGGGTTGTTCGCGGTGGGCGTAGCGGGACCGCCGGGTATGGCGGAACATCCCGGGGCGCGAGAGGGTTGTGCCAGTCAGCCCCCTCGGTCGCCGGAGGCCATGGGGGCTCGACGCGGTTACAGTTGCCTCAGGCGACGGAACGGAGTGCACAGGGATGTTCGAGCGGTTTACTGATCGGGCCCGGCGGGTGGTCGTGCTTGCGCAGGAAGAGGCGCGCATGCTCAACCACAACTACATCGGCACTGAGCACATCCTGCTCGGCCTCATCCATGAGGGTGAGGGGGTCGCCGCCAAGGCGCTCGAAAGCCTGGGCATCTCGCTGGAGGCGGTGCGCCAGCAGGTCGAGGAGATCATCGGCCAGGGCCAGCAGGCACCCAGCGGCCACATCCCCTTCACCCCCCGCGCCAAGAAGGTCCTCGAGCTGTCGCTGCGCGAGGCCCTGCAGCTCGGCCACAACTACATCGGCACTGAGCACATCCTGCTCGGCCTCATCCGTGAGGGTGAGGGCGTCGCAGCCCAGGTCCTCGTCAAGCTGGGCGCGGACCTCAACCGGGTGCGCCAGCAGGTCATTCAGCTGCTCAGCGGCTACCAGGGCAAGGAGCCGGCGACGTCCGGCGGCCCCGCCGAGGGCACTCCGTCGACCTCCCTCGTCCTCGACCAGTTCGGCCGCAACCTGACCGCCGCCGCCCGCGAGGGCAAGCTCGACCCGGTCATCGGACGCGAGAAGGAGATCGAGCGGGTCATGCAGGTGCTGTCCCGCCGCACCAAGAACAACCCGGTGCTCATCGGCGAGCCCGGCGTCGGCAAGACCGCGGTCGTCGAGGGGCTCGCGCAGGACATCGTCACCGGCGACGTCCCGGAGACCCTGAAGGACAAGCAGCTCTACACCCTCGACCTCGGCGCGCTCGTGGCCGGCAGCCGCTACCGCGGTGACTTCGAGGAGCGGCTGAAGAAGGTCCTCAAGGAGATCCGCACCCGCGGCGACATCATCCTGTTCATCGACGAGATGCACACCCTCGTCGGTGCGGGCGCGGCCGAGGGGGCCATCGACGCCGCCAGCATCCTCAAGCCGATGCTCGCCCGCGGCGAGCTCCAGACCATCGGTGCCACCACTCTCGACGAGTACCGCAAGCACATCGAGAAGGACGCCGCACTCGAGCGTCGCTTCGCGCCGATCCAGGTCGACGCTCCCGACGTGCCGCACACGGTCGAGATCCTCAAGGGCCTGCGCGACCGCTACGAGTCGCACCACCGTGTCTCCATCACCGACGAGGCCCTCGCGGCTGCCGCGCGGCTCTCGGACCGCTACATCTCCGACCGGCAGCTGCCGGACAAGGCCATCGACCTCATCGACGAGGCCGGCTCCCGTCTGCGCATCCGGCGTATGACGGCACCGCCGGACCTCCGCGAGTTCGACGAGCGCATCGCCGACGTCCGCCGCGAGAAGGAGTCCGCGATCGACGCGCAGGACTTCGAGAAGGCGGCCGGGCTGCGCGACACCGAGAAGACGCTGCTGGCCGAGAAGGTCGAGCGTGAGCGCGAGTGGAAGGCCGGCGATCTTGATGTCGTGGCCGAGGTCGACGAGAAGCTCATCGGCGAGGTCCTCGCACTGATGACCGGCATTCCGGTGTCCGACCTCACCGAGGATGACATCGCTCGCCTGCTGCGCATGGAGGCTGAGCTGCACAAGCGGGTCATCGGCCAGGAGCAGGCGATCAAGGCGCTGTCCAAGTCGATCCGCCGCACCCGCGCGGGCCTCAAGGACCCCAAGCGGCCGTCGGGCTCCTTCATCTTCGCCGGCCCCTCGGGCGTCGGCAAGACCGAGCTGAGCAAGACGCTCGCCGAGTTCCTGTTCGGTGATGACGATGCCCTGATCGCCCTCGACATGAGCGAGTTCTCCGAGCGCCACACCGCTTCGCGGCTGTTCGGCTCGCCCCCCGGCTACGTCGGCTATGAGGAGGGTGGCCAGCTCACCGAGAAGGTGCGCCGCAAGCCGTTCTCCGTGGTCCTGTTCGACGAGGTCGAGAAGGCCCACCCCGACATCTTTAACTCGCTGCTGCAGGTGCTTGAGGAAGGCCGGCTCACCGACGCACAGGGCCGGGTCGTGGACTTCAAGAACACCGTCATCATCATGACGACGAACCTCGGCAGCCGCGACGTGTCGAAGGGCCAGAGCCTCGGCTTCGCCCCTGACAGCAACACCGAGGGCGCCTACGAGGCGATGAAGGCCAAGGTGCAGCAGGAGCTCAAGCAGCACTTCCGGCCGGAGTTCCTCAACCGCATCGATGACGTCATCGTCTTCCACCAGCTGACCGAGGACGAGATCATCGAGATCGTCGACCTCATGGTGGCCGATCTCGAGAAGCGCCTCGAGGAGCAGGACATGGCCATCGAGCTGACCCCGGCTGCCAAGGCCCTCCTCGCGCACCGCGGCTACGACAGTGCCCTGGGTGCTCGCCCGCTGCGCCGCACGCTGCAGCGCGATATCGAGGACCCGCTGGCGGAGAAGATCCTCTTCGGCGACATGCCGCACGGTTCGATCGTGCTGGTCGACGTCGCAGAGGATGAGGGCGAGGAGCCGTTCAGCTTCACCGCGACGCCGAAGGCCGAGCTGCCCGATGCGCCGCCGGTCGAGGCCGCGGGTGCGGGCGAGGGCGACGCCACGGCGTAGCCGAGTGTCGATCGGCGCCGGGGCCGTCTGATCCGCGAGGATGACGCCATGTCGCAGGGTCCGCTGATTCCCGGTCTCCGGGAGTTCGACCGCCCCCGGCGGGGCTTCCCTCGCTGGCTGGCGGGCGTGATCGTCGCGATTCTCGTCGGATTGGTCCTGCTCATCGTCGCCGGCTTCGTCGGCGGCGTGGGGCCCCTGCGTGTGCTCGGCCAGACCACCTACCCCCTGGAGGCGGTCGCCTACCGTGGCTCTCCGGACTCCGCCGGCATCGAGGTGGCGGTGACCCTGCCGGACGAGGGCCTGTGCCGAGACGATGACCTCGTCATCGTGCCGTTCGAACGGAGCAACCGGGTCGAGCTCGAGGCCTCCGTGACCCGCGCCCGATCGTCGAACTGTGAGCCGGTGACCATGGGCGGCGATCTGCGCTGGGTCGAGGTCACGCTCGACAACCCGTTGGGGGAGCGTCAGGTCATCATGGTCGAGGGCCGACAGCCGCTGACCAAGGAGACCGCCGCCTGACGAGATCGGTTCATTCCGGCAGCGAGTAGCGTCCGCGGCCCTGCCGTATGACCAGCCCGTCGGCCACCAGGCCGGCCAGGGCCCGCTCTCGCTGCTCCCGCTCCGGCCATGCATCGCGCAGGGCGGTGCCGGTGAGGGAAGAGTCCGCGTCGCGCAGGAGCGCCATGATGCGGCCACGGACCTGCCGGTCACTGCCCTCGTACCTCGCCTGGCGTCTCGGGGCCATCTCGGGCTCGGGCCGCCCTGCTGCCACCCAGGTGCAGCGGGTCGCCAGGGGGCATCGTCGACACTCCGGCGATCGTGCCGTGCAGACCAGCGCACCGAGCTCCATCACCGCCGCTGACCAGAGTGCGCTGGCCTCGTCCGAGGACGGCCACAGCGCCTCGGCCGACGCACGCTCGAGTGCGGTGAGGTGCGGAGTCGGCATCGCCCGGCCCTCGACAGCGCGGGCCAGCACCCGGCGCACGTTGGTGTCGAGCACGACGGACCGGCGACCATAGGCGAAGGCCATCACAGCCGCGGCGGTGTACTCACCGACCCCGGGCAGGTTCCGCAGCTCCCCCTCATCACTCGGCACGACACCCCCGTGCTCGTCGGTGATGACCGTGGCCGCGGCATGCAGGCGCTGGGCCCGCCGCGGGTAGCCGAGTCGACCCCAGGCCCGCAGGGCCTCGGCGACGCTCGCTGCAGCGAGCGATTCCGGGGTGGGCCACCGCTCACGCCATGCGTGCCACACGGGGAGCACTCGGTTCACGGGGGTCTGCTGCAGCATGAACTCGCTCACCAGGACGCCCCAGGCATCGGTCTGGCGCCACGGCAGCGGGCGCTGGTGCTCGAGGTACCAGTCCACGACGGCAGGGATCATCGGGACCTTGTCGGGAGCAGGGGTACCGGATGCCACGCCGGGATCGTGTCACGCCTCCGCCGGGGCTGCTACTACGGTGGAGCCGTGAGCCTCATGCACCCGAACGGCCCCGAGCCGGCCTCGGTCTACTGGATCCGCCGTGCGGCGATCCTGGTCGTGCTGCTCACCGTGGTGCTCGGGATCTGGTGGCTGTTCGGCGCGATCCTCGGAGGAGACGCCTCCACCCCGACGTCGGCGACCGCTGCAGCGGACGCCGAGGAGGGCACCGCCTCCACGGATGGCACCGCCGTCGACGTCCCGGCGGAGGCTGCCTCGGCGGCGCCGTTGACCCCCGCCGAGCCGGTCGGCTGCCCCAATGCGGTCATCCGAGTCGAGGCCACCACGGACTCCTCGACCTACACCGTCGGTGAGACACCACGACTCACCCTGTCGATCACCAACACCGGTGACGTCGCCTGCACGCGCGACGTCGGCCCCAAGGCGAACGAGCTCGAGATCACCTCGGGCGGTTACCACGTGTGGTCCAGCGATGACTGCAACGCGAGCAACAAGTCCAAGATCAGCCTTCTCGAGCCCGGCCAGACGGTGGCCTCGGCCATCACCTGGAACGGCCGGTTGTCGCAGAAGGGCTGCCCCGATGGCAAGGGTGCCAAGGCCAAGGCCGGTCGCTACGACGTCCAGGGCCGCAACGGCAAGGTCAAGAGCGACCCGACGCCCTTCGCCCTGCGCAACAAGAAGAGCTAGCGCTATCCGCCGGTCTTCGTGCGCGCTCCGCTCGCTACGCGCCGCCGGTGAGGCTGGCCATCCCCTTGAACAGCTCGAACACCAGGAAGCCCGGCCAGAAGAACGACTCGATGACACCCCACGGGTAGCCCCAGAACGTGTCGGCCTGCTGCCAGTTCCACACGATCGCGCCGATCACGCCGATGCCGTAGACCGCACCTGCACCGCCGGCTGCCGCATTGTTGCCTGAACTCATGGTGCCTCCCTGTGCCATCCCTCCTGGCTTCAAGGCTAGTTCGGCAGCGCCGCCGATGGAGTGGCGACGCCGACTACTTCAGGGGTGAGAAGCGACGCAGGTTCGGCACTCGGGACGTGTCCACGGTGTGCCAGGACGACGTGCTGGTGTAGCCGTTCGAGTCGAAGTACGTCGATTCGATGCGGTTCGGTCCGATCTCGAGCTGCTCATACGTCCTGGGCCCGTAGTCGAGCGCCTCGTTTCGGAGCAGGTCGATCGTCACCCCCCTGGTCGTGAGTTGTGCCAGCATCCCGGGCGCGGGACTCTCCGGCTGCGCGGTGATCAGGTAGCGCCAGGTGGGTGATGACGCGCCCGAGTCGGGGATCGGAGCCACGCGCCGCACGATGGCTCCGTCAGGAGCCCCGTATCGGGCGATCTCCTTGGGCCGGAGATCGCGGCAGGTGAACGACGATCGTCGGTCCCGTGCCCGGGCCAGTGCCTTGGTGCGAGACGGCTCCTGGCGGGTGCAGATGCGATCCCCGCGGCGATAGGTCACTGTCCACGGCCCTGAGTAGCCGCGCTTCGCGGTCCGGGTGAGTCGTCCGTCGTGGATCCCGTACTCGTACGCGTAGTCACCCTCGCTCTCCCACTGCGACGCGTACCGGAAGGACCCCGCGAACTGATCCCGCACCACCGCGTCGAACTCGCGCACGCGCGGATCGGCTGTGTACTCCTCCCACGTCAGGACTCTCCAGACGACGCCGTCGGCGTCGGTGACCGTTGAGGGTACGTCGTCGACCGCCGACGCTGAGGGAGCACTGCCCAGCAGGAGCGCGAGGCCGCCGATGAGCACGACGGACCAGTGGCGAAGCACCCTCGAAGGGTAGGCAGGGCGACCGGGGAATCGCTCGCAAACGATCGAAGTGACCTCCGCCCTACGAGGCCCGCTCCACGGACGATCGTCAGATGGACAGGTCTGACCCGTCAGGCGAGGAGGTCGTCGACAGCCGGCGCGCCACGCGTAGGGCGTCCTGCAGGGTGCTGACCTCGTGGACGGCGAGCCCCTGCGGGGCGGTGGTGGCGCGGTGCGCCGGGATGATCGCGTCTGTGAACCCGAGGCGGGCGGCTTCGGAGAGTCGGCGCGCGAGGGAGGTCACCGGCCGGACATCACCGGCCAGGCCCACCTCGCCGAGGGCTACGAGCCCGGAGGGAAGAGCAGCGTCGGATGCGCTGCTGGCCATCGCCAGGGCGACGGCGAGGTCGGTGGCGGGTTCGGTGAGCTTCACACCGCCGACGGTGGCGGTGAAGGGCATCGGCACC
>JAUHZW010000073.1 GCA_030425745.1 Actinomycetes bacterium | reverse complement strand
GGCCGAGGACGGCTCCGCCACCGTCGCCCTCGACTACAAGCCCGTCACCGTGACCCGCTACGAGCCGATGGAGCGCAAGTACTGATGACCGCCACCCTCGAGGCCCCCGTGGCCGCGCCCGTCGCCACGGACGTCACCTTCCGGATCCGTCGCTTTCTCCCTGAGGTCGATGCCGAGCCGCATTGGGAGGAGTACACGGTCGCGCTCTTCCCCACCGACCGCGTGCTCACCGCCATGGAGAAGATCAAGGGTGAGATCGACGGCACCCTGAGCTTCCGCCGCTCCTGCGGCCACGGCATCTGCGGCTCCGACGCCATGCGCATCAACGGTCGCAACCGCCTCGCGTGCAAGACCCTGGTGAAGGACCTCGACACCAGCAAGCCGATCACCGTCGAGGCGATCAAGGGCCTTCCGCTGGAGAAGGACCTCATCGTCGACATGGATCCGTTCTTCGAGGCCTACCGCGCGGTGATGCCGTTCTTGATCACCGACGGTCACGAGCCGAGCCGCGAGCGTCTGCAGTCCGCCGAGGATCGGGCGAAGTTCGACGACGGCACCAAGTGCATCCTGTGCGCCTGCTGCACGACCTCGTGCCCGGTGTACTGGACCGACGGCCAGTACTTCGGTCCCGCCGCGATCGTCGCCGCCAATCGGTTCATCTTCGACAGCCGCGACCACGGTGCCGAGCAGCGCTTGGAGATCCTCAACGAGAAGGAGGGCGTGTGGCGGTGCCGCACGACCTTCAACTGCACCGATGCCTGCCCCCGTGGCATCGAGGTCACCAAGGCGATCCAGGAAGTCAAGCGCGCGCTGATCTTCCGCCGCTAGACCGGCTCACACGGCTCCGACGGAGCGTCTTCCCCATCGTCCGGAGCGGGCGCCCTTTGACGTCACCGTGAGTGCCAGCGCTACGGCGCTCGCGCCGACCAGCAGCACCGGCAGCGCGATCATCGGCCCCAAGACGGGCGTGACCAGCGGGGGCACCACTGCTCCGCCGATGAACTGGGCGGTGCCCAGCAGCGCTGACACGGTTCCGGCCACCGCCGCGTGGGAGTTCAGCGCCAACGCCTGGGAGTTGGCGATCATGCCTCCGTAGGCACCCATGGTCAGGACCGTGAAGACGAGCGGCCACCACACGCCCGTGCCGATCAGGGTCGTCACCAGGATGACGGACGTGGTCAGACACATCAGAGCCAGGCCACGGGCCAGCGCCCGCCGCGGCCCTGTGACACCGACCGCTCGGGTGTTGACGTAGGCACCGCCGACAAAGGCCAGCGAGTTCGCCGCCACGATGGCCGCATACTGCTGAGGACTCAGGCCGAAGCCTTCGATGAAGTAGAAGGGGCTGGTGCTGGAGAACCCGAAGCTGACGATCCCCAGAGAGGCCGTGACGAGCAGGAAGGTGACGACGGTGCGATCGCGCAGCACCATCGCCATCGCTGCACGCTGACCACCCCGGCTGCCGCCGAGCCTCCGCTCTCGCGGAAGCGTCTCGGGGAACCACCGCACGGCGACCGCCAGCGCCACACCCGCCACCACCGCCAGCGCGAGGAACAGGCCGCGCCAGTCCATGACCAGCAGGATGAGTCCACCGATGAGTGGACCCACCACGGGAGCCATCCCTGCGATGAAGAGCAGGCGGGACAGTCCCTGGGCCGCCTCCCTGCCCGAGGCCATGTCCCTGATGGATGCCCGGGCGATCACGGGGCCTGCAGCACCCGCGAGGCCCTGCAGGAAACGCAGGATGACCAGCACGGTCAGGTTTGGAGCGAGAGCACACAGGATGCTGGTGAGGACGAACAGCCCCATGCCTATGAGCAAGGGTCGGCGGCGACCATAGCGATCGCTGATCGAGCCGAGGAAGAACTGCCCCACGGCCAGACCGACCAGAGCCGAGGAGACCGTCAGTTGGGCCTCGGCGATGCTGCCACCGAGATCCGTGGCCAATTCAGGCAGGCCCGGCAGGTAGAAGCTGGTGGCCAACGGGGCCACCATGACCTGCAGGCCCAGCACCACATAGAGCCCCGCTGTCAGACGGGACTGCGCAGCGGAGGTCACCGCCCGACGCTAGTCCCTGCCATGGTGCGTGTTCAGCAGTTGGTCATGGCTGCACCGTGAGACCGATCACCAGACCTACAGGTCGACGGCGTGTCCCGTCCGGCCGACCTACAGGTCGACGGCGTAGTACTGCGTCTCGAGGAACTCGTGGATGCCGGCGAAGCCGCCCTCACGGCCCAGACCGGACTCCTTCATGCCGCCGAACGGTGCAGCCGGGTCCGAGGCCAGTCCGCGGTTGACCGCGACCATGCCCGACTCCATACGCCGGGCAAGCCGGATGCCGGTGCCCGGGTCCGCGGCGTAGACATAGGAGATCAGCCCGTACTCGGTGTCGTTCGCCATCCGGATGCCGTCCTCCTCATCCTCGAACGTGACGATGGGCGCGACCGGGCCGAAGATCTCGTTCTTCGTCAGCGTCGTTCCGTGCTGCACGTCGCGCACCACCGTCGGGGCGATGAAGGCACCGAGCTCTGGAACCGTCGATGCCGGCTTGGCGACAACGCCCTCACCCACGGCCTGCTGGATGAGCTCGACGATCTTGTCGCGCTCCTTCTCCGACACCATCGCACCGAGGTCGTTGTCCTGCTCGATGCCCGGGCCGATCTTCAGGTTCGCGAACGCGTCCTCCAGTTTCGTGGAGAACTCCTCCGCCAGGGACGCGTGCACGTAGAAGCGGTTCGCCGCCGTGCAGGCTGCTCCCCCGTTGCGCATCTTGGCCACCATCGCGCCGGAGATCGCGGCGTCGACGTCCGTGCCCTCGAAGACCACGAAGGGGGCATTGCCGCCGAGTTCCATGGATGACGGCAGCACCCGCTCGGCCGTCTGCTTCAGCAGCATCTTGCCGACGTAAGTCGAGCCGGTGAACGACAGCGTCGCCACCCGGTCATCAGCCAGGATCGCCTCCGACACCGGGCCGGTCTGCTTCGTGGTGATGATGTTGACCACGCCGGCCGGAGCGCCCGCACGCTGCAGCACGTCACCGATCCACAGTGCGGTCAACGGGGTCTCGCTGGCCGGCTTCAGGACCGCCGTGCACCCCGCCGCCAGCGCCGGGGCCAGCTTGCGGGTAGCCATCGCGGCCGGGAAGTTCCACGGCGTGATCATGTACGCCACACCCATGGGACGGTGATCGACGACGATCGTCTTGTCGCCACCCGGAGCCGTCCGGAAGTCTCCGGCGATCCGGCACGCCTCCTCGGAGAACCAGCGGAAGAACTCCGCCGCATAGGTCGCCTCACCCATGGCATCGCGCCACGCCTTGCCGTTCTCCAGCGAGATGATGCGAGCACACGTCTCGATCTCGGCCGTCATGATCTCGAACGCCTTGCGCAGCACTTCAGCGCGCTGACGCGGCGGCGTCACCGACCACGTCTGGAATGCGTCATGGGCCGCCCGGACGGCATCGAGGCCGTCGGCCACCGAGGCATTGCCGATCTCCGCGAGCACCGTGAACGTGGCCGGATCGATCACCTGGAGGCGATCCGCGGTCTGCTGCCACTCGCCGCCGATCAGCAGGCCTGTGGGCGTGGTCACAGTGGACATGGGCAACTCCTCAGCGTGGTTGGGAGGATGACGTTACTCGTGTGCTTACCATGGTGGGCAATGTCCGCACTCCGTTCTGGACGGCTCGCGAGCCTCCTCACCTCCATCGTGGCGATCGGCGCTTCCGTGGCCCTCGTCGCGTCGCCGGCGCATGCCGAGACGGTGGGCGGCGAGCAGTTGTCCGGCACCAAACGGAACGTGAACCTGCTCGATGGCGCGGCTCCCCTTCCCGAGGTCTGGGCCAAGACGTGGATCATCGCCGACGCCGACACCGGCGAGGTACTCGCGCACAAGGGTGCCCACGTCCAGCGGGCGCCGGCCAGCACCCTCAAGACGCTCACCGCCCTGACCGTCCTCCCCCAGACGTCTCCCGACGATGTGTACGTCGCCACCCCGAAGGCGGCCAACACCTATGGCTCCCGTGTGGGTCTCAAGCCCGGCAAGAGGTACACCCTCGACCAGCTCTGGAATGCGGTGTTCCTGCCGAGTGCCAACGATGCGGCCATCGCCGTTGCGCAGGCCAATGGCGGGGTGCGCAAGACCGTCCGTCAGATGAACGACCTGGCCCAGACACTCGGCGCACTCGACACGGTCGCCAAGAACACCAGCGGTCTCGATGCACCGGGTCAGCTGTCCAGCGCCTACGACCTCGCTCTCATCGCCCGCGAGGGGCTCAAACGAGACGACTTCTCCAGTTACGCCCGCACCGTGAAGGCCCAGTTCCCCAACGTCAAGGGCAAGGGCCAGCACACGATCTACACCACCAACCGCATGCTTCTCCACGGCTGGCGTGGAGCAATCGGCGTGAAGACCGGATTCACATCCAAGGCCGGGCGCACCTTCGTCGGAGCTGCCGAACGCAAAGGCCGCACCCTGATCGTCTCCCTGATGGGTATCAAGGAGTCCACCGAGGCTGCGGCGACCAAGCTGCTCTCGTGGGGCTTCAAGAACGCCGACAAGGTCGAGCCGGTGGGCCTGCTCGTCGAGCCGAACACCGTCGCCGCGGCCGAGCGAGCCAGCGAAGCCAAGCCGGATGACGGATCCGTCGCGATGACCGCCGCGGCGTCCGAGGCCGACGAGATCATCGCCACGTCCGATGATCTGACTCCCGGCGACACCTCATCGGCATCGATGCTGCCCATCGGAGTGACGGGCTTGGTGGTGCTGCTGCTCGCAGGCGGAGCCGTCGTCCTGCTGCGTCGCCGGGCACTGACCCGCGGCCGGCACACCGCCTGACATAGCCCCGGCCCGCGGCGTGCACAACACGCCAATCAACGGAATGTCAGGTGTGGTCCATCCCCCGGGGACCACTCACCCGTGGTCCATGGGCACGAAGCCCACTCGCTGATACACCGCGTCAAGGGTCTCAGCGGCCGTCTCGCGAGCTCGATGGGCGCCGACCGTCATCAGCCTGCGCAGCTCCGCCGGGTCGGCCATGAGCTCCGCCACCCGTTCGCGGATCGGGCGGATCGCCTCGACGACGATCTCGGCCGTCTCGCCCTTGAGATCTCCGTAGCCACGGCCCTCGTAGGCGGCTTCGAGCTCGGCGACGGAGCGGCCGGTCAGCGCCTGCTGGATCGACAGCAGGTTCGACACCCCGGCCTTCTCCGCCGGATCGAACCGGACCTCGCGCTCGGAGTCGGTGACGGCGCTCTTGATCTTCTTGGTGATGGTCTTGTCGTCGTCCAGCAGGAACACGCAGCCGGCGGGCACCGACTTGCTCATCTTCGATGTCGGGTCTTGCAGGTCGACGATCTTGGCGGTCTCCTTGACGATGAGGGCCTCGGGCACGGTGAGGGTCTCGCCGAAGGTCGTGTTGAAACGTTGCGCCAGGTCGCGCGTGAGCTCGAGGTGCTGTCGTTGGTCCTCCCCCACGGGCACGGCATCGGCCTGGTAGATGAGGATGTCGGCCGCCTGGAGGATGGGGTAGGTGTAAAGCCCGACGGTGATGCGATCGTCGGAGGACTTCTGCGACTTGTCCTTGAACTGGGTCATGCGACCGGCTTCACCGAAGCCGGTCTGACACTCCAGCACCCAGGCGAGCTGGCTGTGCTCGGGCACGTGGCTCTGGACGAAGAGCGTCGACGCGGACGGATCCAGCCCGATGGCCAGAAGCTGGGCGAAGGACGCGTAGGTGCGCTTGCGCAGCAGCTCCGGGTCATGATCGACAGTGATGGCGTGCTGGTCGACCACGCAGTAGTAGGCGTCATGCGTCGCCTGGAGCCTGACCCACTCCCGCAGGGCGCCGAGGTAGTTGCCGAGATGGAAGGCGTCCGCCGTGGGCTGGATGCCCGAGAGGACGCGCGGGTTCCGGGACGGTGCAGGGGTCATGGCCTCATTCTGTCGCATCACCGTCTGCCCTCCCGAGCAGCCATCCCGGGGCCGGCGGCACAGGTCCGCTGCACGAGCCGGGCAGTAGGGTCGGGGCATGAGTGAGCTCTGGGTCAACGCCCTCGTGGTGTTGGTCTTCATCCTCCTCGGCGGATTCTTCGCGGCCGCCGAGATGGCCTTGGTGACCGTCCGTGAGAGCCAGGTCCAGCGCCTGGCGGACGAGTCCCGACGAGGGCGCCGTCTGGCGACCCTGACCGCCAACCCGAACCGGTTCCTCGCTGCCGTGCAGGTGGGTGTCACCCTCGCCGGATTCGTCTCCGCCGGCTTCGGCGCCGCGCAGATCGCCCCGACGGTGGCCCAGCCGCTGGTGGAGTGGGGCCTGAGTGAAGGCCTGGCCGAGACCGTCGCATTCATCGTCATCACGGTCGTCATCGCCTACCTCTCACTGGTGCTCGGAGAGCTCGTGCCGAAGCGCATCGCCCTGCAGAGTGTGGAGAAGGTGGCCCTGTTCGTCGCCGTTCCCATTGATGTCATCGCATCGCTCTTCCGTCCGTTCATCGCCGCACTCTCGTGGTCGACTGACCTCATCGTGCGACTGCTCGGAGGTGACCCCGACGCCGGCAAGGAGCAGATGAGCGGCGAGGAACTTCGCGACCTCGTTGCCGCGCATGAGGAGCTCACCGCTGAGGAGCGCGCGCTCATCGACGACGTCTTCGCGGCAGGTGATCGAGAACTCCGCGAGGTGATGCTGCCCAGAACCGAGGTCGAGTTCCTCGACGCGAGCATGCCGGTGTTCAAGGTGATCACCCTGGTGCTTGATCAGCCGCACAGTCGCTATCCGGTGATCCGCGACTCCGCGGACGACGTCATCGGCTTCGTCCACATCCGCGACATCCTCGATCCGGCGGTCGCCGAGCGGTCGATCCGGGTGGGCGAGTTGGCCCGCGACGTCGTCTTCTTCCCGGACTCCAAGGTGGTGCTCAGCACCCTCACGGAGATGCGACGGCTGCGCCAGCATCTGGCGATCGTGCAGGACGAGTACGGCGGCACTGCGGGCATCGTCACGATGGAGGATCTCGTCGAGGAGCTCGTGGGCGACATCCAGGACGAGTACGACGTCGATCGGCCCGAGGAGGTCCCCGGGCCCATCGGGGTGACGACCGTCGACGGTCTGCTCAACCTGTGGGATTTCGAGGAGGAGACGGGCATCGCGCTGCCTGAAGGCCCCTACGAGACGGTGGCCGGTTTCCTGATCGCCCGGCTCGGGCGCGTACCCCTGCTTGGCGACACCGTGAGCGAGGGGCGCCACGAGTTCGAGGTGACCGAGATGGACGGCCGACGCGCATCCCGGGTCCGCGTCACGGCACTACCGGAGAGCCAGTTCTCCGATGGATCGGCCGACGAGGCGGATGAGGTCTCCACCCCGGACCACTGATCAGCCAACCGCGGCGCAGTCAGACCTGGCCGCCGGCCGCACCGTCCGGTTCACCCCGTTCGGGGGCGCGCATCCTCAGAGCGAGAACCCGGGCGGGTGGGCGAGATCCGGGTGCTCGGCATCGAACGCCCGCACGGCCGGCAGGGTGCGCAGCCACTCGTAGTAGAGCTCCTTGGCCGAGAGCAGTTCGATGCCCTCCTGCCACAGGCGGTTCAGGCCGTTGCGATGGCCCGCGCCGGCGGAGTACACGGCGTCGTGGATGACGACGGTCCGCAGTCCAGCGGCTCGCCAGCCGATGGCGGAGTGGGCCACGCAGATGTCGGTCTCGGTTCCCACGAGAACCACGGTGCCCCGGCCATGGCTGCGTACGGCGGCGTCGATACCGGGATTGTCGTCGGCACCGAACACGGTCTTGTCGAGCACCGGGGTTCCGGCAGGCAGCACCTCCGCGATGCCCGGTGCCGTGGGGCCGTTCGCCGTGGGGTCTTCCTCCGTCATCACGATGGGCACCCCGACCGCAGCGGCGAGGGCGGTGACCCAGGCGCCCCGTTCGAGAGCGGAACCGTGGAGGGCTCGGTCGACGTCCTCACGATCGGGGCCGTAGAAGCCGGGCTGGGCATCGATGACGACGAGAACGGAGTCGTCGCGGTCGAGGTGCGGCATCCCCGCACGCTACCGACCCTTCCGATGCCTCGTCGCTGGTGGCTGGAATCCTCACCACAATTCCAGCCACCAGCGACGAGGCATCGGACATGCATGTGGCCCCGGACCGTGGGGTCCGGGGCCACATGGCGGTGTGTGTCAGGCCATGGCCTTCTGCAGGTTCTCGTCGATGGACGCGAGGAACTCCTGCGTGGTCTGCCAGGGCTGATCCCGGCCGATGAGCAGGGCCAGATCCTTCGTCATCTTGCCCTCCTCGACGGTCTGGATGCAGACCTTCTCGAGGGTGCGGGCGAACTCGCTCACCGCGGGGGTGTTGTCGAGCTTGCCGCGGTGCTCAAGGCCGCGGGTCCAGGCGAAGATCGACGCGACCGGGTTGGTCGACGTCGGGTTGCCCTTCTGGTGCTCGCGGTAGTGGCGGGTGACGGTGCCGTGCGCTGCCTCGGCCTCAACCGTGCGGCCGTCCGGGGTCATGAGCACGGAAGTCATCAGGCCGAGGGAGCCGAAGCCCTGCGCGACGGTGTCGGACTGCACGTCACCGTCGTAGTTCTTGCAGGCCCAGACGTAG
Organism: Actinomycetes bacterium; assembly: GCA_030425745.1. Taxonomy (GTDB): domain Bacteria; phylum Actinomycetota; class Actinomycetes; order S36-B12; family S36-B12; genus UBA10649. Next base: position 621 of record JAUHZW010000073.1, on the reverse strand, counting down.
CCGCCCTCCCACTTCATGGCCGCAGCGACCATGTCGTCGATGAGCCGGTGCTCGTAGGTGATCCCGGCAGCCTCGAACTGATCCTTGAACTCGGCCTCGAAGATCTCGGCGAAGAGGTCCTTGAATCGGCCGTCGTAGGCCTTCAGGATCGTGTTCTTCGTCGACATGTAGACCGGGTAGTTGCGGGCGAGGCCGTAACGGAACGACGCGCGGGCGAAGTCACGGATCGACTCGTCCAGGTTGTACATGCCCATGGCGACGCCACCGGCCGGGAAGTCGAAGACGTTGAACTCCATGGGCTCGGAGCCGTCCTCGGGGGTGAACGTCATCGTCAGCGTGCCGGCCGTGGGGACCTTGAAGTCGGTGGCGCGGTACTGATCACCGAACGCGTGACGGCCGACGATGATCGGCTTGGTCCACGTCGGCACGAGGCGCGGGATGTTGTTGATGATGATCGGCTCACGGAAGATGACGCCACCGAGGATGTTGCGGATGGTGCCGTTCGGCGACTTCCACATCTTCTTCAGGCCGAACTCCTCCACGCGGGCCTCGTCCGGCGTGATGGTGGCGCACTTGACGCCGACGCCGTACTTCTGGATCGCGTGGGCCGCGTCGATGGTG
>JAUHZW010000072.1 GCA_030425745.1 Actinomycetes bacterium | reverse complement strand
CCGGGCCGGGGTCGAGACTCCTCGGCTGCGGGGCAAGGAGGTCGCCCTCATCTTCGAGAAGACGTCCACGCGGACCCGCGTCGCCTTCGAGCTCGCGATGCGACATCAGGGCGGCAACGTCACGGTGCTCGACCCCAGCAGCAGCCAGGTCGGCCACAAGGAGTCGATCGCCGACACGGCCCGGGTCCTGTCACGCTTCTACGACGGCATCGAGTACCGGGGAGCCAGCCACGACACTGTGCGCGAGCTCGCCCGGTACGCGGATGTCCCGGTCTTCAACGGGCTGACCGATCTGTGGCATCCGACCCAGATGCTCGCCGACTTCCTCACCATGCGTGAGCACACATCGACGCCCTCGGAGGCGCTGCGCTACGCCTATGTGGGCGATGCCCGGTACAACATGGGCAACTCCCTGCTGGTGATGGGGGCGATCATGGGGGCCGACGTCCGGATCGTGGCACCGCAGGCGCTCTGGCCGGCCGATGACATCCAGACGATGGCCCGCGAGCTCGCAGCCGCATCGGGGGCGCACATCACCATCACCGAGGACGTGCAGCTGGGCCTGGCCAACGCCGAGTTCGTCCACACCGACATCTGGGTGTCCATGGGCGAGCCGGAGGAGGAGTGGGCTCGCCGAGTCGAGCTTCTGCGGCCCTACCGGGTGGACGCCGACCTGATGGCGATGACAGGGCGCCCGGACGCGAAGTTCATGCACTGCCTGCCGGCCTACCACGATCAGAACACGGCCGTCGGCCGTCGAGTGGCCGAGGAGTTCGGGCTGCTTGACGGGGTCGAGGTGTCTGACGCCGTCTTCGAGTCACCAGCCAGCATCGTGTTCGATCAGGCGGAGAACCGCCTGCACACGATCAAGGCCGTGCTGGTGTCCGCTCTGGCCGACGCGCAGTAGCGCGCCGGCCGTCCGGACTGGCGCCGTTCAGGCCAGGCGCGACTTCAGGTCGGCGAGCTGCTGACGAAGCTCGGCCGGAACACGATCCCCGAACTTGTCGAAGTACTCGTCCGTGAGGTCAGCCTCAGCCGACCATGTCACCGGGTCGATGGCGAACAGCTCGGCCATCTGGTCCTGCGTCAGAGCCAGGCCCTCGATGTCGATCTCGCCAGCGGCGGGGAGTCGTCCGATGGCGCTGTCGACCGCCTCGGCCGTGCCGTCCAGCCGGCGGATGATCCAGTCGAGCACTCGGGAGTTGTCGCCGAAGCCGGGCCAGATGAACTTGCCGTCGGCATCCTTGCGGAACCAGTTGACGGCGTAGATGCGCGGCAGGTTGGCGGCATCCGACATGGTGCCGATCTTCAGCCAGTGCCCCCAGTAGTCGGCCATGTTGTAGCCGCAGAAGGGCAGCATCGCGAACGGGTCACGCCGCAGCTGGCCGACGCCGCCGACAGCCGCCGCCGTCATCTCGCTGGACACGGTCGCACCGAGGAACACCCCGTGCTCCCAGTCGAAGGACTCCGTGACGAGCGGGACGTTGGTGGCTCGACGCCCCCCGAACAGCACGGCGTCGATCGGCACGCCGGCCGGATCCTCCCAGTTGGGGGCGATCGACGGGCACTGCGAGGCCGGGGCGGTGAAGCGGGCGTTCGGGTGCGCGGACGGCTCGTCGGACTCCGGGGTCCAGTCGCGACCCTTCCAGTCGATCAGGTGCGACGGAGCCTCGGGCGTGAGCCCCTCCCACCAGATGTCACCGTCATCGGTGAGAGCGACGTTGGTGAAGATGCAGTTGCCCGTCAGGGTGCGGATGGCGTTGGCGTTGGTGTCCATGCCGGTACCCGGCGCAACCCCGAAGAAGCCGGCCTCGGGATTGATCGCGTAGAGGCGGCCGTCCTCGCCGAAGCGCATCCAGGCGATGTCATCGCCGACGGTCTCGACGGTCCAGCCGGGGATGGTCGGCTCGAGCATCGCGAGGTTCGTCTTGCCGCAGGCCGAGGGGAAGGCGCCGGTGATGTAGTGCGTCTTCCCGGCTGGCGACGTCAGCTTCAGGATCAGCATGTGCTCGGCCATCCAGCCCTCGTCGCGGGCCATGGCGGAGGCGATGCGCAGGGCGAAGCACTTCTTGCCGAGCAGAGCATTGCCGCCGTAGCCGGATCCGTACGACCAGATCTCCCGGGTCTCCGGGTAGTGGACGATGTACTTCTCCTCGTTGCACGGCCACACGACATCGGGCCGGGCGTTGCCCTCGGCATCAACCAGCGGGTAGCCCACGGTGTGGACGGCGGGCACGAAGTCGCCCTCGGCACCGATCTCGTCCAGAGCGGCCTGTCCCATGCGGGTCATGATGCGCATGTTGGTGACGACGTAGGGGGAGTCGCTGATCTCCACGCCGAGCTGCGAGATGCGCGAGCCCAGCGGGCCCATTGAGAAGGGGATGACGTACATCGTGCGACCGCGCATGCAGCCGTCGAACTTCTCGGCCAGGATGCCGCGCATCTCCGCCGGGGCGGCCCAGTTGTTGGTCGGGCCGGCATCCTCCTCACGCTCAGAGCAGATGAAGGTGCGGTCCTCGACACGGGCGACGTCGCTGGGGTCCGAGCGGGCCAGGAAGGAGTTAGGACGGATCTCCTCGTTGAGCCGGATGAACGTTCCGGCGTCGACCATCTCCTGCGTGAGCCGCTGCCACTCCTCCTCCGAGCCATCGGCCCAGACGACCCGATCGGGCTTGGTGAGGGCGGCGATCTCCTCGACCCACGCGATCAGCTTGGCGTTGGAGGTGGGCGGATTGTCCAGACCGGGAATGCTCACAGCAGAAGTGCTCATGAATCGCTCCGTTGCGATCGAAGGTTGGCCCCGCGGCACAACGGGGCAGGTGCCAAGCATGCACCCGCTCGCGGGTTACGACCCCCCGGATTCCGCATGAAAACGCTGTCCTGTGATCAAGTGCACAGGCGGTCGGGGCCTCCGCGTGACCCAGCGCACAGGACCCATCGGCTGCCCGTGACCCACGGCACACGAACGATGGGAGTCAGGCTCCCGCGGAGTCGACCGCGCGATCGATGAGACGGGCGAAGCCCTTGGCCCCCGAGGGTTTCAAGTGGGTCCGGTCGGAGTAGAGCCAGTCCGGATGCTGCCGGGCCGCGGCATTCCAGTCGATCACGGTGACCCGGCCCTCCGGGAAGGACGAGGCGCACTTGCGGATCGTGGCGTTGTTGGACTTCTCCCAGCTGCGGGGAACGAACACCGTCACGAGGAAGACCTTGCGCGACGGACCGGCGTTCTTGACCAGCTTGCGGCAGGTCGACAGCGGGAACGTGCCGTTGGTACCGAGGTGGACGACGAGGTTGGCCGGAAGCTTCGCGCCCTTGCGGCGGACCATGCCCGGTGCGGAGTAGCTCTGCCGACTGACCGTCGCATTGACCGTGAAGCCCCGGCGCTTGAGGATCGACTTGGCACCCAGCATGACCGAGTCACCAATCGCGTAGCGGTCCTTGGCGACCTTCGCGGCGGACGCCTGGGTCGGCTCAGGCCGGGGGTCGGCGCTCGCCGCAGGAAGCGGCAGAACGGTGACAGCGAGGGCAGTCACGAGAGCGGCGATGAGAGGGGCCCTGATGGCGCGGGGAAGCACTCCCCCATTGGATCACGAGGTCGGCTCCGAGTCGCACATCAGAGCCGTGGCGCGTGCGCGGCCATGCGATCGACGATCTCGGTCAGGATCGCCGGCGACGTCGCGAGGTTCATCCGCACATGCCTCTCGCCGCCGGGACCGAAGGTCGGGCCGCGGTTCAGGGCGACCCGAGCGTCGCGCAGGATCCCCAGGGCCGGATCATCGCCCCAGCCCGGCAGACCGATCCAGGCGAGGTAGGAGGCCTCCGGAGCGGTGTAGACCGCATCGGGGACGTGCTCCGCGAGGAGGTCCCCGAGCAGCCGACGGTTGCCGTCGAGGATGTCGAGCACATGGTCCAGCCAGGGACGGCCGTGACGGTAGGCCGCCACCGAGGCGATGACTCCGAGGTGCCCGGTGCCGTACATGACCTCGAGGGGCAGCCGACGGCTGACGATGTCAGCCGTCAGATCTGTGCCGATGAGCTGTGCGCACTTCAGGCCGGCCAGGTTCCAGGCCTTGGACGCGGCAACGAGCGTGATCGCGCGAGCATCCGGACCGGCGACGGTCAGGTAGGGACGGTGCTCGGCACCCGGAAGAGTGAGCGGGGCATGGATCTCGTCGGAGATCACGGCGACGCCGAACTCGTCCGAGAGGCGGGCGATCTCCGACAGTTCGCTCCGCGTGGGGACGGTGCCGGTCGGGTTGTGCGGGCTGCACAGCAGGAAGGCCGTGACGTCCGGCCGGGCGAACGCCTCGGCAAGGCCGACGAGATCGAGGGAGTAGACACCGTCGACCTGCCGCATCGGCACCTCGACCACGGTGCGGCCCACGACATCGCGGATGGTGCTGAAGAAGGGCGGGTACACCGGTGGGTTCACCACCACGCCGTCCCCCGGCTCGGTCAGCAGGGCGATCGACTGGGCCACACCGGTCAGCACATCCGGGATGGCCACCACGCGTCCGGGTGCGACGCTCCAACCCCACGTCTCCTCGAGGAATGCGACCGTGGCCTCCGGCAGGCCTTCGGCGGATCGGTACCCGGTGTCGGAACGGTCGATCGCGGCATGGAGGGCGTCGGCGATCGGCTCGGCGAGGGGGAAGTCCATCTCGGCGACCCAGGCCGGGATCACGTCCGCCGGATACTGCCGGTACTTGGCGCTCTGCCGCTGGCGAAGCGTGGCGAGATCGATGTCAGCGACGTCGAAGGGCGGATCGAGAGCGGTCATGCACGGATCATGCAGGACGCGCGGCCGATGCGCTCCGGAAGCCCCGCAGGCGAAGGCTGTTGGTCACCACGAACACCGAGGAGAACGCCATGGCAGCCCCGGCGATCATCGGGTTGAGCAGGCCGGCCATGGCCAGCGGGATCGCCGCCACGTTGTAGGCGAAGGCCCAGAACAGGTTGCCCTTGATGATCGCGAGAGTTCGCCGGGACAGCCGGATCCCGTCGACCACGGCGCCGAGATCGCTGCGCACGAGGGTGATGTCCGAGGCCTCGATCGCGACATCGGTGCCCGTGCCCATCGCCATGCCGAGGTCGGCCCGCGCGAGTGCCGCAGCGTCGTTGACGCCGTCACCGACCATGGCGACGACGTCACCGCGAGCCTGTCGCTCCGCGACCGCATCCGCCTTGTCGGCAGGCAGCACGTCGGCGATGACCTCATCGATGCCCACCTCATGGGCGACCCGCTCCGCCGCCCGGCGGTGATCACCGGTCAGCAGCACCGGGGTGAGCCCGAGTGACCGCAGGGCGGCGACAGACTCGCGGCTCCCGGGCTTGACGGTGTCGGAGACGACGACGATGCCGGCGGCACGGCCGTCCACGGCGATCGAGATCACGGTGCGGCCCTCGGCCTCGCGACCTGCGCGGGCGTCGGCGAGGTGACCGGGCTCGGTCACCGACCACTCCTCCGCCAGCCACGCGGGACGACCCGCGACGAGAGCACGGCCCTCGACGACTCCCTGCACCCCGCGGCCCTGCGTGGAGGAGAAGTCCTCGACGGTGGGGAGGGTGATGCCCCGCTCACGGGCGCCCTCGGCCACGGCACGGCCGATGGGGTGCTCCGAGGCGTCCTCGAGGGCGCCGGCCCAGCGCAGGAGGTCGTCGTCCGAGACATCGTGTGCCGTCACGACCTCGATCAGGGCCATCCGACCGGTGGTCACGGTGCCGGTCTTGTCGAGCACGATCGTGTCGACCCGGCGGGTCGACTCCAGCACCTGCGGACCCTTGATGAGGATGCCCAACTGGGCTCCGCGACCGGTGCCGACGAGGAGTGCCGTCGGTGTCGCCAGCCCGAGGGCGCAGGGGCAGGCGATGATGAGGACGGCGACCGCGGCCGTGAAGGCCATCTGCACATCCCCGGTGAGGACGATCCAGCCGATCAGCGTCACCAGGGCCAGTCCCATGACGATCGGGACGAAGACCCCCGCCACGCGATCGGCGAGGCGCTGGACCGGTGCCTTGCCCGACTGGGCCTGCTCCACGAGCCGGGCGATCTGCGCCAACTGCGTGTCAGCGCCGACCCGAGTGGCCTCGACGACGAGTCGGCCTCCGACGTTGACCGTGGCACCCGTGACCGCATCACCGGTGCGGACGTCCACCGGAATCGGCTCGCCGGTCACCAGACTGGTGTCGATCGCGGAGGCACCCTCCACGACGACGCCGTCGGTCGCGACCTTCTCCCCGGGGCGCACGACGAAGCGATCACCGACGGCCACCTGCTCGATGGGCACCCGGACCTCGGCGTCGTCGCGCAGGATCGACGCCTCACGCGCCCCCTGCTCGGCCAGGGCACGCAGCGCTGCCCCGGATCGATTCTTCGCGCGGGCCTCGAGGTACCGGCCGAGCAGGATGAAGACCGTGACGGCCGCAGCCACCTCGAGGTAGATCTCCGCCGTGCCCTCCTCACCATGCGGCAGCAGGCTGAACGTCATGGTCATGCCCGGCTCGCCGGCACCGCCGAGGAACAGGGCGTACAGCGACCACAGGAAGGCGGCGATGACCCCGAGGGAGACGAGGGTGTCCATGGTGGCCGCCCCGTGCCGGGCGTTGATCCACGCGGCACGGTGGAAGGGCCATGCACCCCAGACCACGACGGGGGCGGCCAGCGTCAGAGAGGCCCACTGCCAGTAGGTGAACTGCAGCGGCGGCACCATGGCGAGGAGGACCACCGGGATGGCGAGTGCCGCGCTGACGAGCAGGCGCTGCCGCAGGTCGGCAACCTCGGGATCCACCTCCGGCTCGTCGTCGACCGCGGCCGTCGGCTCCTGCGGCGGGGTGGCCTGGTACCCGGTGGCCTCGACCACGGCGATCGCATCCTCGACGCTGACCCCCTCGGGCAGGAGTACGTGCGCCTTCTCGGTCGCATAGTTGACCGTGGCCTCGACGCCGGGCATGCGGTTGAGCTTCTTCTCGATCCGCATGGCGCATGACGAGCAGGTCATGCCCGAGATGGCGAGGTCGACCTCGCGTTCGGCTCCCACGGCGGTGCCAGGCATGCCTCGCGTCCTCACTCGCCCCGTGTCGGGGTCGGCGTTCAGCCGACCAGTTCGTAGCCCGCCTCATCGACCGCGCTGCGCACGTCGGCCACCACCCGCTCGCCGAGGCGGGTGACGAGGTAGAAGCGCAGCGCCGCGAAGCCCCCGAACGCCGCAGCGGCCAGGGCGGCGCGCTCTGCTGGATCCTCGATCTCGGCCAGGCGGCCGATCAGCAATTCCAGGGCCTCGTCCGTGTTCCGGGTGCCGACGATGGCGCTCTCCAGCCCCTCGTCGTACTTCCCCAGGAATGTGGACAGCGCGCCGGTGCCACTCTTGAGCTCGCCCAGGCGCTTGTTAAATGCCGCCAGGCCGGACCCCAGTGCCGCTTGCTCGATGCCGGACAGGCCCGCAGCATGACCTAGTTCCTGGAATGTCTCCACGTTGATGCCGGCAGCACGGCTGGCCTTGATCGTGGCGTCGGCGTAGTTGAGCGTGGATTTCGTCAGCGCGCCGATACCGGCAACGCCGGCGGCCCCAACCGCGGCGCCGGCCAGGCGCGCGAACGACTTGCCGAGGGACTGCGCGCGCTTTCCGACACGATCCAGCTTCTTCTCCACCCGCTCGGTGGCCTGCAGAAACTTGGTGGTCTGGGCACGAAAATCGACCTCGATGACCGGATTAGCCACGTCTGTCCTCGGCTTTGTTGTTGAAGTAGGCGACCCACAGGCCCAGGTGGCTGTTCGGCATGTCGAGGATCTCGTCTATCGACTTGCCGAGAGCGTAGGCCAGATCCAATATCAGCCTGGTTCGTGAGTCGAATCGGAGTTTTTTGCCATGGTCTCCGTGTCGGGATTCGCGTCGTCAATGATCGCGTCGTACCCGCCCATGTAGGCAATGCAGGAGTGGATGATTTCCGGGTCCAGGCTCTGGATCGTGTCCAGGTCGCGCGGCTGGAACAACTTCTTCCCGCTCTCGGTGCAGGCCCGGATGTGAATCGCGCGACAGAGCGCCTGGTTGTGATCGCCCGCCTGCGCGGGCTTCATGATCGTGTCCGACTCCCGGACCGTGGTACCACGGTAATGCCAGACCTCGTCCTCGTCGCCCTCGAACTCGATATCGTTCGATTCGCACCAGGCCTTGCAGATCTGGCCGAAAGGAATGGTGCCCTGCACCTTGGTGAGTTTCTTCTTGCTGTTCTCCGCGATGATCGCGAGAGTTTCCTTTCGACCCATCAGGACTGGTCACCCTCGGTCGTGGCGCCGGTGCGGGTGAAGTCGAACTGCACCTGGACGATGCCCTCGTGCTCGACCGTGATAGCCCGGCTGGAAACGATTGCCGTGAACGACAGTTCCGTGAGTCCGGTGCCGGTGCCCTCCGGGTGCAATACCAGACTCACAGACGATCCGGCAGTCAGCTCAACCTGGCCGTCGGTGTCCCCGGAATCGAAGTGCGCCGTGATTGAGCCAGTCGCGGAATTCTTGCCCGCGATATTGGTCTCGTCAGCATCCCCCATCGCGTCATCGCGGATGATGTTCGCCGACTCGTTGTAGGAGAACGAGACCACCTCGCCGACAGCGTTGGCGCCGACCAGCACCGACCCGTCATTACCATGATACGTTGCCATTTTCTTACCTCGTCAGAAAGCCGCGCTTCCGCGGCTGGTTGATGGAATCTTCCGCCGGGGCCTTCTCGGGCTCCGACGCTTGAACTGCAGGGACGTCACTCCAGCCGTGCGCCTTGAAGTAGGCGAGTTTCGACCGGTTGATGGACATCGCCCGGCGTCCCTTGTAAATCTTGATCGTGGTTCTCAGCATTGCCTACACCGTGATGATGAAAAGAAAATCGAACCGCTTTCGCTCGAGCTCGATGTCGTCCTCGTAGTACCGGGCCGAGTCCATCAGCTTGACGTCATGCACGACCGGGTCGGCTGCCAGGTCGGTCCAGCGACCGAGCGCGAGCTCCACCTGATCGGAAACAGCAGTCACGTCGCTGTAATCCGGATCGAACACGTCCACCTCCAGCGCTTGCGGCGCCGCCGTCACCCCGGGGGTGAAGCCGGCCACCAGGCCGACGAGGCACAGGCATCGGGTGAGGCGGGAAAAGCAGAAAGGATCGCAGGACTTCATGGCTCAGCCCAGTTCGGAGCGGAAATAGTCCGCGGTGCGTTTCAGCCCCTCCGTCAGCTCGACGGTTGGCTCCCA